>DASRUO010000127.1:0-4861 GCA_035655375.1 archaeon
GGCCGAGGTGGCAAACCACGAAACCATGTGGAGCATTTCAGCGAAGCCTGCCCCGAAAAATGTTCCGCTCCACACAACCGCAAGCACCCTGAAATAGTTCACGATGAGCAGCAGTGCGGTTCCAGAGGCAAAAACAATTATTTTTTCCCGCATTCCCGGCTTTTTCAGTGAGAACACCAGCGCCGCAAGAACGCCCGCACTTACAAGGCCGGTGCAGCTCGGGGTTATTTCAAAGGTGCCGCCCTCCACAAAAATGAGGCTGCCTGCGCTTTCCAGCCGCAGCATTCCCGCCTGTGTCGAGGCGATGAACACTTCAAGCCATTTCAACGGAATGATGTGTATTGCCAATTCAAGGGCAAAAAACACCGCGAAAAATTTCGCGAAGAACGCAAATTCTTTCCCTGAAAATCTCACCACGGCACCTTTTTCAGCTTCAGCCTGAACGCGGCATAATTGGACGCCTTGTGCACCGCCAGCGTGAGGACGCCGACGAAAATGATTTCATAAAAATCCGGCACGTAGAAGGCACTTCCGAAAATCATCCCGCCCATGACAAAGTCAAGCTGGTCAAGGAACAAAACCTGTTTTCCGGGCTCAATGTTGTTGCGCCTCTTGAAAAAGCTTGCCGCCATGTCGCCAATAATTGCCCCGAGCGAAAGCGCGAACCCCAGCATGATGTAATCTTTTCCGAGCAGCCCGGCCTGTTCGGGGAAAAACTGCGTTATTGCGGCCGCAACAATTGTGCCGGCCGCGATGCCCGCAAAAGAGCCCCTGAATGTCTTGCCTTTCCCGAACACTGGCTTGCCGTCGAAAAATTTTTTCCCAAAATCAACCGGGGTTTTTCCGCCGAAAAGCATCGCGGAACTGTTCGCGAAATACATCGGGGCGAGGTATAAAATAAGCTTCATTATTTCGCTTTCGGGGATGCCCATCTTACCACGCAAACTTATTTATGATTTTGTGTGGTTACATTTTTATACGGGTGTTGTGGTGAAAGGTAAAAGCGCCGATGAAAACAAATCCAACAGGCAGCTTCTGATTGCGTTCGTCGCCATAGGCACGCTTGCACTTATTGCGCTTGTATTTGTGCTGCTTTTTTCCGCACTTCCTGCTTTCGGGGGGAATGAGATTGCAGTAATACCGCTGAAAGGCGAAATCACGAACCAGAAGGATTTTTTCAGCGATTCCCTGACCGCCGATGAAATAGTGGGCCTCATAGACAAGGCCGACAAGGACCCCTCAGTCGGCGCCATCTTGATTGACATTGACAGCCCCGGAGGGGAAGTTTTCGCCTCAAAGCAGATTGTTTTCAAGTTAAGGGAAGCGAAGAAGCCCACCTTTTCCTACATTGAGTCTGTGGGCGCTTCAGGGGCCTACTATGTTGCCGCGGCCACCGATTATATAATGGCGGACGAGGATTCCCTGACCGGAAGCATCGGCGCCGTATGGGTCCTGAACGATTTCCAGAAGCTTTTCGACAACCTCGGCATTAAGGTGACAATACTGAAGGACGGCAAGTTCAAGGCAATCGGCAGCCCTTTCAAGGAGCTTACGGATGAAGAGGAACAGATGCTTCAGTCAATCATAAGCCAGACCGCGCAGGGCTTCAAGCAGGACGTGCTGGAATTCAGGGAAGGAAAGCTTTCAGCGGCAGAATTCAACGCGGTTGCTGACGGCCGCATATTGACCGGAAAGCAGGCTCTTGAAAAAAACCTTGTGGACGAGCTCCTCCACACCAAAGAGAAATCCTTTGAGAGGGTCGCCGAGATTGCAGGCATCAAAGACCATGCGGTGGTTTATTTTGGCAGCGGTGAAAAAAGTTTTTTCAGCATATTTTTCGAGAGCGGCAAGGCTTTCGGCGCTGGCTTTGTAAG
This sequence comes from archaeon, assembly GCA_035655375.1. Lineage (GTDB taxonomy): Archaea > Iainarchaeota > Iainarchaeia > Iainarchaeales > Iainarchaeaceae > DASRUO01. The sequence continues at coordinate 1,875 of DASRUO010000127.1, forward strand.
CTCCCTCACCGGCTACAATGTTTCGGCCGCCGATCCTCTGGACAACGGCGCCGAATTCAGATAAGGGCCTGCAGCAGCAGGAAGACCGCCGCGCCTGAAGCGCTTGCGATAAAATTTACCTGCGTATTGTCAAGCTTTCCCCGCCTTTCAAACACGGCCCCGAGAAAACTGTCCACAACGCTTCCCGCAATTCCTGCGGCAATGATGAGCGCCGCCAGCATTGCTGAAGGCGTTACGGCAAAATAATAGAACAGGCCCATGATTGTGGCCGCGGCCACTGCCGCTGAAATCCCCAGCACGGTTATCCCGCCGTCCGTTCCCTTTTCAACCTTTTCAAGGCTCGTTATAAGCACGGGCCTTTCCCTCGCAAGCATCCCTATCTCGGAGGAAGCGGTGTCCGCGAATGCCGCGCTCAAGGCGGCAAAAAACGCGCCAAACTGCCCGAGCAGAAGCGCTATTATTGCGGGCCCGGAGTTTCCCATGATGTTAGGGATGCTTCTCTGCTCGTGCTTCACGCTGTTTTTCCTTGCAATAACGGTTATTGTTTCCGCGACCGCGTAAAACATTATGAGTGCGAGGAAAGCAGGCATCCCGCCTAGCAGGAAAGAAGCTGAACCGATGATGTCCGCTAAAATTATGCCTTTCAGGTCAAGAAGCTTTTTGCCGTAAGATGCGGCGGAGAAAACGATTATTATGGCGGCGAATACGGCGAAAGAGGCACCGCTGTCTGGTAAAAGCATCCAATCACTTTTTCAGGAGCGCGGAGCTGACTATTTCAACCCTTTTAATCGGCACTATTTTTTTTGCTTCCGCGTAAAGGCTGTTCGAGACGTTCCCGAAAACCATCTCGTCAATCATTTTCTTTGAATCTATTTCTGAAAGAGTTTTTTTTGCGGCTTCTTCAAGTTTTTTCCTTACCGCGGTTTTCTGGGGGCCGGAGCATGCCCTGTCCGTGACAGCGACAATTTTTACCCTGAAAGACGCGTTGTCTTTTGAAACGTAATTGTTCACGACCATCACCTTGCTCGTCCTTCTCCTGACGACCCTCCTCATGTAGCTTTCCTTTATTTCGTGCCCGAACGCTTCAGTGAACGCCTTGTTGGCGGCAACCTCTTTGACCCTGAATTTTAGGGTGAAATGGTTTTTCTTTGCCTGGTTGGCAAGTTCCCTTCCAGTGATTGTAACCGTCCTTCCGATGAGCATTTCAGGCTTTTCAGCTACCGTTTCCCCTATCTCTTTCCTCTCGAATTCCAGCGGCGCGAAAATGGTGTACCAGCTTTTCTTCTTCCACTTGTCAACGGTTTTGCCCTTGTTTTTGGGCTTCACTGCCTGCTGCTGTTTCTGCACTTTTTCTTCCGCCATTTTTTCACTTCCCTTCATCAATCACTTCACGAGCAGCGCCGCACTTTCAGGCGTGTATCTCCAGGTTTTCGGCAGCCTGCCCTTTTCAATGTAATATTTCGTGAGCCTCCTGATTTTGCTCACGGTTAAAATGTAGCCTTTCTTCGCGGTTCCGTCCTTCTTGTTTTCTCCGAGGTGCCTGTGAAGCGTTACGGATTTCCTTATGAGGTTCAGCATTTCCCTCGGAATGTCGCCCTGCAAATTGTGCTTTTCAAGAATCTGCCCGACCCTGAAGCCGGTGAGGTTTTTTATGCTGGGGATTCCGTACTGGTCCCGCAGGCTCATCCCCATCTCGCTCGGGGTCATTCCGGCGTTTGCCAGGTTCACTATTATTTCCTCAACCTCTTTGGGCTTGTACTCGACCCATGAAGGGGTCTGTTTCGCGGGCTTTTTCGGCGCCGCTTCCTTCAGCTTTTCATTTTCTTCAGCCTTTTTTTTAGCCATTAAGGACACTTCGCATAAAATAAAAATTTTGGTTTGCCTGGTTGCCTTCTTTCCCTGACGGTGAAAGAACGCTTTAAATGAAAAAACGCTAACTTATCTCCCTATGGAAACCAATAAAAAGCTTCGGGTCTGCCAGGTTTTTTTGGGGGCTTTCAGTAATACCTTGCCCTTGCCTCAACCCTTTCAATTTGCCTTAAAACCTCTTTCCCGCGCGGAAAAGCCGCGGCGTAAGATTTTTCCAGGGCTTTCCATCCGCTCAATAAGTTGAAGTGCGTGGCCCTGAAGGTTTTCCTGAACGCGAGCATGTCCACGGCGAAATCCTCTGCTTTGCCGGAAATTTTGCCGAGCCCGAAATCAAGGAACGCCAGCATTTTGCCGTGCACGATGATGTTTCCTGTTGTGAGGTCGCCGTGCACAATGCCGTTTGAATGCAGTTTCGCAACCTCTTTTCCCGCAAGTTTGCACAACTTTTCGGCGCCGCGCGTGCCTTTCAAAAGCTCTTCTTTCAGCGTCCTTCCCCGGATAAATTCCAAAACCAGCGTAAAGTTTTCCGGCTCCACCTTCCATATTGCCGGCGTTCTAACCCCCGCTTTTTTCGCCCTTGAAAGCAGCGAGCATTCATTCCTCAGCCGTTCCGCGATTATTTTTTCGTCCAGTTCCTTGGCCCTGTACTTTTTCCTCTCGCGCATCTTTACAACGGATTTTCTTCCCAAATAATCTGAAGCGAGAAGTTTTGCCTCCGCGCCCCGTGATAAAATACGCATTTCCAAAACCGGCCCCGGATTTCAGCACGTTGAATCAAGCAGCTGCCTTGCGCTGTTCAGCGAACCAATGACTGCCTGCATTAATCCCTCAAAATCCGCGCCTTTAAGGTATCCGAATCCTTCCGGCGCATTAAGGCTTCTGCTCAGCTGCACGGATTTCTGCGCGGACTCAAGCGCGCTGGCTGCCGCGTCTTTTGCGGAAAATACAGGCCCGAAAAACCCGCAGTCCGGGTTTTCAAAATCAGTTTCGCTTAAATAATTTCCGAGCGCGTTCATGTTTTCCTGCATTTCCACGAGTTCAAGCTTCAATTCAACAAGCCCTTTTTCAGCCGCATCGCGCGGCTGCAGTTTCATCAGTTCGCCCTTGTATTCAGAAAG
>DASRUO010000128.1:0-3407 GCA_035655375.1 archaeon
ATCGGAAAGTGAAATGTTTCTCGCAAGGTCTATCGGCGAGAAAACACTCCAGATTATTTCACCCGCAACGCCCCCCGCAATGAACAAGCCTATTCCCGAGCCGACGCCGTACTTTGAAACAACTTCGTCCATGTAAAGCAGCAATATCGAGCCCAGCGCAACCTGCAGCACGACCCACACGAACATTCCGGGTTCAGGGGTAAGATAGCCTGTGGCCGTGTAAACGCCTGCCTCGAAAAAGCTGAGCAGTATTGCGAGAAGCTTCTGCACGCCTGAAAACTGCGCCTTTTCCGCGGGGTTTGAAAGGTCCAGCTGCACAAGTCCGCTGCCTATAAGCAGCTGCAATATGATTGATGCAAGCACTATCGGCCCTATCCCGACAGTAATGATGCTGCCCACATTTGATGCAAGTATAACCTGCAGCTGTTCAAGGAAGCCCGCGCTCTGCGCGCTCACTCCCACAACCCTTATGTTTCCCATCAGGAAAAATATCAGCAGGACTATGCCTGTCCAGTAAAGCCTTTTCTTCAGCGGCTGCTTTTCCTCCGGCGTTTTCACTTCCGGAAGCAGGCTGTATAAGGGCTTGAAAAGCTCTAAAGAGCTCATCTTGTTTCTTCCTCCTCTCCCTCTTCAGCATCTAAAGGTTCGCTTTCAACGCCGGAACTTTCAGCGCCTTCCACCAATCCTCCGGCTCTGGAAATCTTTTCCGCGGCCTTTTCAGATACGGCCGCATTCAACACCTTTATTTTTTCGCTTATGTTTCCGCCGCCGAGGATTTTTCCGAACCCCAAAACTTTGCCGTTGATAATAACGAGCCCGCCTTCTTTCTTCGCTTTCCCGTTTTCAATCCATGCCGGAATTTTTCCGGAAATGAACTCAAGGTTAACCGAGTCGGCCTTGGCCTTGGGTTTCAGCTTTCTCTTCACGCCGAAATCTTTGTAATATAAGGAATACTTGTGTTTGTGGCTTCCCGCGCGGCCCCTTCCGCCCCTTGAGCCAGCGCCGCGCCTGTGTTTGGTGTCGCCGGCACCGTGCGTCCTGTTTCCGCGCATCTTGTTTTTCTTCCTTCTCTTCCTTACAACCATTTCAACACCTACATCATGCTCTTGATTAGCGCATTGATTTCCGCGCCCCTGAAGCCGAGTGCACCGCCGCTCTTGAACGGTTTCTTGATTCCGGCCCTTTCATGCCCTTTCCTCGGCGGATGAAGCCTGAAAACCGGCTTGACCTTAAGCTCTTTAAGCGACGTTTTCCCTTCCAGTATTTTTTTCGCGGCATCCCCGAAATCCTTGGCGTTGTTTTCCTTCAGGAATTCCGCGCCGAGTTTTTTGTCGCCTTCAAGCCTCCCCCTTTTTTCGAGAAGCATTGCAAGGGTTTTCGCCTCAATCTCGCCGAAAGTGACGTAATCCTTGGCCTTTTCAACCATTTTCAGCGAAACCTTTTCCCCGCCCACAATGGCCAAGTGATTCGGCTTGAAAAGCCTGAGCAGCTCAAGGGTTTTTTTAATGCCTTTGTCCACGTTCACCGTGCCCCTCACCCTTACAACCGCTATCATCTTTTTTCCTCCAGTTTTTTCGCGATGTCCTCGGAAAGCCGCACATTGTTTGTTGCGTGAAGCGCGTTCACTGCGGCCGTCACAAATTCAAGGGTTGCGGAAGTCCTGCCGAAGCATTTGCTCCACACGTCTTTTATTCCAGCAAACACGAAAACGTCCTTGATGTTGTCGCCCACAACAAGGCCTGTTCCCTTCGGCGAAGGCATGAGCTTCACCCTCACCGACCCGCAGCTTCCGGTGACATTGAACGGGACTGAATGGCGCTCGCGGCACCTGCATTCCCAGCTCCCGCAGCTTTTCCTCACTTTCCTTATTGCAAGCTTCGCATTCCTGGTGGCCTTGCTGATTGCCGGATACTTTTCCTTGTCTTTCGCGGTTCCAAGGCCTATGAATGCCTCGCCGTCGCCTACAAGGACCGCGGCCCTGAATGAAAAATTCCTTCCCTGCCTTGTGATCCTGGTTGTCTTGCTGAATTCCACGAGCTTTTCCTTAAGCTCCGGCACAAGCGCGTCAACTATTTCAGGCTCCATTATTTTGAACCCTTTCGAGAAAAATTCGTCAAGGCTTGAAATTTCGCCGTTCTTGACTTTCCTTCCAGTGTCAGTTGCGGGAACCCATTCGGATACCGCGCGCTGCCTTGTTTCCTCTTCCCTTGAAAGTTTTCTCTCGGTTTCCGGCACGCCCTCAGTGTCTTCCGGTTTCCTTCCCCTTCTCGGCTTTGAATCGCCTTTCACCATGCTTCTGGGCATTTCACTCACCAAACTCCTTTTCTATGGCTTTTTTAACCTCTTCAAAATTTTTCTTCGTTTCCCCGCTTATGTGTGTTCCCTCAATCCTTTCAGCTTTCGGGAACACGGTTTCATCCGCGGGAACAGAAAGGCCGGCGTCAATCGCGCCTTTCAGCGCGGCGAAAACCCTGCTTCCGTGCACAGGCGTTTCAAGGCCTATGTCAAGGACGGCTTCCTTCACTCCTGATTTAAGCGCTTTCTTCGCGCAGGCGAACCCCGCAAGGTATGACGCGGGAAGGTTTCCGGAATGGCCTTTCCACCCCAGCTTTTTCAGCGAACCGCTTGAATAAAAAGATTTTACCGAATCCCCTTCAGGCCTGTAGTCCACGACTTCCGCAACAGTCGCATTGTTGCTTTTCCTCACGACAAGCCTCGGCTTTCCGGATTTCAGGAGTGCAAGCCTTTTCACGTAATTCGTTTTTGATTCCCTCCTGCGCCTGAACTTAACCTTGAAAGTGGGTCCCGTGCTCATTTGCTTTTCACCCCTTTGCCTTCAGCCTTTCCTTCAGCCACTGACTGCAGGTGCTTTTTTCCCTTGAAGTATCCGCCCTTAATCATAAGGTAAATTTCGCTTGCAGGCCTCGCGAACTTCATGCCGGTTTTTTTCATCTCGGCGAAAGCCCTCCTCTGCGCCCTCACGTTTTTCATCCACTTTTCCTTTTTGGCGGTTCTCGCGGTTTTCCTTCCGGTCCTTTTCCCGCGGCCTTTCTTCCTGCCCCTTCTTTTCTTTTCCTTCAGCACGCGCGCCCTTGCCCTGCTGTGCAGGCTGTCCTTCCTCTTGCGGATGATGCCGTCCTTTATAAGCAGCCTGATGTCTTCCTTTGTCATCGCTTCAAGAACCCTCTGCCTTTCCTCCGGGTTCACCCAGATTTTTGTTTTCCCGACCTTTAAAATTCCGGAAGCGGTTTTTTTGGCCTTGTTTTCCATCATAAAAATCCATCCTTTTAAGGGTTCAAAACTTTGATTCCCATGCTTATCGCCTTGTCCACCATCGCAACCTTTTTTCTCCTGCCGATTCCCGCCTGAATCCTGATTGCGTGGTTTTCAGGCACCTTTTCAATCTC
>DASRUO010000129.1:0-2253 GCA_035655375.1 archaeon
ACTGGCAGGGCTGGGCCGGGCTGAACAAAAAGCTCGGCAAAAAGCTCCAAATAGTTGGGGATGATTTGCTTGTCACAAATGTTGAAAGGATAAGGAAAGCCGTGGAATTGAAGGCGTGCAATGCTTTGCTTTTAAAGCTGAACCAGATTGGAACGGTAACTGAATCAGTAAGCGCGTGGAAGCTCGCCGTGAAAAATAATTGGAATGTTGTTGTATCGCACCGCTCAGGCGAAACCGAGGATTCATTCATCGCGGATTTGGTTGTGGGCCTCGGGGCAGGGCAGAGCAAGTTCGGCGCCCCAGCGCGCAGCGAAAGGACCGCGAAATACAACCAGTTGCTCAGGATAGAGGAAAAACTCCTTGAAAAGGGCAATAAGCCGGTTTTCGGCGGAAGCGTTTTTAAGGCAAACAACTGATTATTTTTCCTGCGGGTGCCATGATATGTTGTTCTCTTTCGGCGTTGACGCTCTCATTCTCACGGTCCTTGTGGGCCTTTCCGGCTATTTTTCAGCCATTGAAATAGCGGTTTTCTCCATAAGCAAGGTTAAAATGAAAAAGCTTGTCTCTTCAGGTTCAGGCAATGCGGACGCGCTTTCGCGCATGAAGCGCAACCCGAGAAAGCTCCTCACAACAATACTGATAGGCAACAACCTCGTGAACATTTCAGCTGCGTCAATTGCGGCGGCAATCGCGCTTGACATTTTCCAGTCAGATTACGGCATCGCGGTTTCAACGGGCCTGCTTACGCTCGTGGTTTTGGTGTTCGGGGAAATAATCCCTAAATCAGTGGCGTTGAAGCACAACGAGTTCATCGCGCTCAATTCGGTGCCGTTCATAAATTTCCTTGGCATGATTTTCATGCCCGTGATATTCGTTCTGGAGCGGATTACCGGTTTTTTCACCGGCTATTTGGGCGTTGATGTGGGCGACCAGCTCCTGACCGAAGAGGAAGTCAAGACCGTTGTTTCCCTCAGCGCGGAGGAAGGCTCCATTAAAAAGGAGGAGAAGGAAATGATTCACCGCATTTTCCGCCTGAACGATGTAAGCGTTGAGGAAATAATGACGCCGCGCTCGGAAATGATGGCCGTTGAGTCCGGCACTTTGGTGAAAAAAATCCCGAAAAAAACCATGAACCAGTACTCGCGGCTGCCGGTTTTCAAGGGCGACATGGACGAAATAATCGGCATTTTCCATGCGCGCGATTACCTCGGCAGCGCTTCAAGGAAAAGGAGTTCGAGGCCGGTTGATGAATTTATGAGGCCTCCGGTGTTCGTTTACAGCGTCAAGAAAATAGACAAGCTCCTGAAAGAGTTCCAGAAAAGGTCAGTGCACATGGCGATTGTTGTTGACGAGTACGGCGGCACGATAGGCCTCGCGACAATTGAAGACGTTTTGGAGGAAATAGTCGGCGAAATCGAGGATGAAACCGACACTTTGCCGATAATAAAGAAGGTGCGCGAAAACGAGTACCTTGTGGAAGGTGACACCTCAGTCCAGAGGCTTAACACTGTTCTCGGAACATCAATCGCGCCGAAAGGCGCCGAAACCGTTGCCGGCGTTGTCATGAACGCGCTTGAAAAAATGCCTAAGGAAAAGGATTCCGTGCAGGTGGACGGCGTGAAAATAACGGTTGAAAAAATGGGCGGGCCGAAAATTGAAATGGTGAGGGTTTTCAGGTAGGGCCATTCTTTTTTTTCTCTTCCTCAACCCCTTCCACGTTCCTCAAAAATTTGTAGAGTTCGACCTCCTCCTCTATAAGCGCCTTAAAGCCTTCCACGAATGCGATGCGGCTTTTCACTTCGCTTAAATCTTTTTCCATTTCTTTAATCCTCATTATTGCAGGCCGTGCCGTCATGCCCCACTTTTCCCTTGGGATGCTGATAAAAGCGTCCCGCCACACAAGTTCATCAAGTTTTCTCAGGTGCCTCTTGCCTTCCGGGAAAAGCGCATGAAACCTCTTCAATTCCTTCAGAATGCTTGACCTGCCTCTGCTATAATTTCTCCACCCCGCTTCAACCTCAGCCGGATCAACAGCTGTTTCAAGCCGGCTTGCAATGCCGTTCACTTTTTTGATTTCATCTTGAAGGTTTAGCCTTGGCCAGTACTCTTCGCCGACAGGGTGGTATTTCCGCCAATGTTCAATCGGGATTTTCTGCACTTCTCTTCTAGGAACCCGCATAAATAAGTAATTTCAGCCGGCTATTTAAATTTTCACTTATTCCCGGTTTATTTCATCTTTTTCGGCGCCCCGCT
>DASRUO010000130.1:0-3324 GCA_035655375.1 archaeon
GAGGCTTTGATTATGCTTCATCGCTTTCATTGAAACAATCATTTTGAAGCGCCTGTCAAGGCCGGTGGTGCACGGCCTCAGCGTCATTTTCCTGAAAACGCAGTAAAAAGCCTCTTTCGCGAGCTGCCTGTGCGTTCCGGAAAAAATCCCGAGAATCCCGAACACTATCAGCGCTACAATGCACACAACCATTCAGACACCGTGCTTCTTTATTTTCATTTATTTATATAAGCTATTAATAAGCCCTCGCCGCATTCCCGCGCGTTTCCGGTTTTTTCAGCCTGAAATTTTCATTTTCCCGCGGATTTCACTTCATTGATTTTCTTCCCTTCCGCGAAAGCCTCAATGCTTTCAATCGTTGTCGTGAGAATCCTTTCCAGCGCCTCCCTGCTGTTGAAGGCGTTGTGCGGCGTGATTAAAACATTCGGCTCTTTCAAAAGCACGTGGTTTTCAAGCACCATTTTCAAATCGCATTCCTTGGGAAAGTTTTTGTGCAACACCTGTTTTTCCTCGCGGATGAAGCATTCGCCTTCCAAAACATCTAATCCGGCGCCGCCCACAATGCCTTGTGAAAGCCCTTTGATGAGGGCTTCAGTGTCTATTATTTCCCCGCGCGAGGTGTTCAGCACAATGCAGCCCTTTTTCAGCTTTGCAAGCGTCCCCCCATTGAACATGTGCTTAGTGCTCTCCGTGAGCGGCACGTGGAATGAAATTATGTCCGACTCCGCATAAATTTTTTCCAGCGGCGCAATTTTGAATCCGAGTTTTTTCGCGAGCTTTTTGTCGGGATGCCGTTCAAAAACAAGCACGTTCATTTCAAACCCTCTCGCAATCCTCACCACGTGCTTTCCAATGTGCCCGCAGCCAATCACTCCAAGAGTTTTGCCTTTCAGGTCAAACCCGCGCAAACCGACAGCCGAAAAATCCGCGCGCTGAGTCCTTTCATAGGAAAGGTGGATTTTCCTTGAAAGCGCGAGAAGCAGCGCGAAAGTGTGCTCCGCAACAGTGTTTTCGCCGTAACTGGGAACATTGCATATAGTTACCCCGTGCTTCGCGCACTCTTTCACATCAATGTGGTCGAAGCCAGTGCTCATCGTTGTGACAAGCTTCAGTTTCGGCAGCTTTTCAAGAACCTTTGCGTCAATCTTGGAGTAAATGAACACGCCGGCGGCTTCCGCGCCCTTCGCTTTTCCGGCGCTTTTCTCATTCAGTTCCCCGGGAACAAATGAAAGCTCATGCCCTTTCAGCCTTTCCGCAATGAATTTTTCCTCCCACTTTTCAAGCTCGAAAAACGCGATTTTCATGGTTTTGTTCCCTTACAATGAAGCTTTTACTTTTAAAAAAACTATTTATTAAGGAAGGGAAACAATAATTACGTGTTCAAATGATTGGGAAGCTGCGCTCAAAAATAATGCCTTTCGCCGAAGCCATAGCAAAGCCTTTCGCCGCGCTGGGGATAAACCCTGATTTATTCTCAGTTTCAGGCCTGCTTTTTGCCATAATAGCCGCTTACTTCCTCTCGCAAAAGCTTTTCGCGGAAGCATTCATTTCCGCGCTCCTCGCGGTTTCAATTGATTTGTTTGACGGCGCCGTGGCGCGCCTGCAGGGAAAGGATTCCCTGTTCGGGAATTACCTTGAAACAATGCTCGACAAATGCGTTGAAATATTCCTGTTCATCGGCGCCGCGTTCCTCCACCCAATTCCCGCGATTTCCGCGCTCGGATTTTCAATGCTTGCAAGCTACGCGAAGCCGCGCGCCGCGCTCGTGATAATAACTGACAACCGCGACTGGCCCGCGCTCGGCGAGCATGCCGAGAGAATGCTCCTGCTGCTGCTCGGATTGCTGCTTTCAGTTTTTTCCGTAAGCCTTGCGGGCTTTGAAGCGCTTGAAATTTTCCTCTGGCTGATTGCATTAATTTCAGCTATCGGTTCAGTGCAGCGCGTTTTGTACGCGCGCAAGCTGATTGCCGAAGCGGAGAAAAGCGGGAACGTTCTGCCTTACCTTAAAAAAAAGTCACCCGAGAAGCGACGCGATTAAAGGGAACGCCCTGCCTTATTTGAAGTCTTCCTGAAAGAAATAAAAATTACCACTCGGTTATTTCCTTGCAATTATTTTTTGCCTGGCGATGCCTTCCCTTGCAAGAAGATCCAGAATTTCCTTGTCTTCCTTAATCACTTTTTCCGCAATTGACAGGAAGCTTTTCTTCATATCTCGTCACAGTGCTTTTTTATCCAATCTCTTACTTCGCCGAACCCCGGTTTTTTGTCCATTCCGGCTATCCTGTAAATAAAAACGATGTCGCTCTTATCTACACTAAAATTGAACCCGTTCTTCCTTAAAAATGTTTTTGTGACAACAAAAGCGGTCCTTTTGTTTGCTTCAAGGAAAGCGTGCGCCTCAATAAGGCTGATTAAAATCTTTGATGCGGCATCCCAAATGTTGGCCATGCCTGAAACCCTGTCAACAAGGAAATCTATTGCGCCCTTGTTCAAAACTGCGTGCTTTTCGCTTGAACGTGAATGCCTTATCAGCCGCTTGTTCACCATAATAATTTCTTCTGCTGCAGGAAAATCAATCTTCTTCATTTTTTCACCCGAGAAGCGACGCGATTAATGGGAACGCAATAATGGTTCCTATCGTCGCGCCGATGTTCGCGAACGCCACAACCAATAAAATCCTCGTCACCCGGTTTTTCGTGAAATCGCCGAAAGAGTTTAAATTGCGCAAACCCTCGAAATCCCTGACTTTCGGGTTCTTCATTTTCGCTTCAACATAGCCCGCAAACCATCCCGCGGCGAGCAAGGGATGAAGCACCGTGATTGGCGCGACGAGGAAAGCGGTTATCGCTGAAAAGATGTGGCCCCGCGCGATTATCACTCCAAGGGCTGCAAGCGTTCCCGTCGCGAGAAACCAGTAAACAAGTGCTGAAAGCGTCACTTCCGCGCCTTTCGCGATGAAAAGGTATGCAATCAGCGCAATGAACAATGCGGGAATTGCGTAGCCGACATATTTCAGCAGGCTTTTCTTTTCCTCAACCCTTGAAATTTTCCTTACATCAATTTCTTTTCCCAAGAGTTTTTTGATTCCCTCAAGGTGCCCCGCGCCCACGACCGCGAGGATTTTTTTGCCGGGGCTCTTCATTATGCTGTTCGCGATGAAAGCGTCCCGCTCATCCACGAGAACGCTTTTCACCGAAGGCATTTCTTTTGAAAGCTGCTGCATCAATGCGTTCATCACGTCTTTTTCCTTCAGCTTTTCAATTCCTTCCCTCGAGATTTTTTCCGTTTCCCCGTCAGGGAAAAAAATCGAGGCGACTGAGAAAA
>DASRUO010000131.1:0-4967 GCA_035655375.1 archaeon
GGGCGCGCGCACTTTCACGACAACGGGAGGCCAGGGGCTTTTATACATGCACGAGGTTTTGTTCAGCGCCGCGGGAATGCGCCTGCCGATAGTGATGCTTGTGGGCAACCGCGCGGTGAGTTCGCCGTTAAACATCTGGAACGATGAGCAGGACTCAATAAGCCAGCGGGATTCTGGATGGATTCAGATTTACTGCAAAAGCAACCAGGAAGCGGTTGACGCGATACCACAGGCATTCTATGTAGCGGAAAAAATTTTTTTGCCCGTAATGGTCTGCGTTGACGGCCATTACCTCACCCACGCGGTTGAACAGGTTGATGTTGTTGATGAGAAAAGAGTGCAGTCATTCCTGCCGCCTTACAAGTATCCGTTAAAGCTTGACCCTGAAAACCCCGTAAGTTTGGGCGTTTATGCTAACCCCACGCATTACCAGGCTTTCAGGGAAGACCTCATGAAGGATATGGAAACAGCGAAAGAACTGCTCATTGAGGCGGGAAAAAAATGGGGCGCTGTTTCAGGCAGAAGCTACGGGCTTTTCACGGAATACAAGGTGAAGGACGCGGAAAGGGTTTTGATAGGCCTGGGCTCGGTAATGGACAACGTGATTACCGTTGTTGATGAGCTGCGCGAGAAAGGCGAAAAAGTGGGGGCATTGCACTTGAGGGTCTTCAGGCCGTTTCCGCGCGAGGAACTGAGGAAAGCGCTTGAAGGCAAAAACATAGGCGTGATAGACCGCGATATAAGCATAGGGGCGCAGGCTCCGGTGTATGTTGACATTGCCGAGGCATTGAACGGCACCTCCACAAAGATTTCAAGCTTTTACGGAGGCCTCGGAGGCCGCGGAATTAAGAGGGCGCACGTGCGGGAAATGTTTGAAAAGATGAAGAAGGGGCCTGTAAAGGAATGGGTAGCCTCAACGGATGTAAAGCTTTTGTGAGTGATGTAAATGGTGGAGAAAATGAAAATGGGTGCGGGAAGGCGGCGTGTGGTGAAAAGATGAGCGAACAGTCTGAAATGCATTTGTACGCGCCCGGCCATGCCGGATGCCCGGGCTGCGGGCCGAGCAACGCGCTGATTCAGGTATGTGACACTTTAGGGAAAGACATAATTGTTGTCAATGCCACCGGCTGCATGGAGATAACCTCAAGCCAATATCCGGAAACCGCGTGGCGCGTGCCTTACATCCACTCGCTTTTCGAGAACGCGGCGGCGGTCGCTTCAGGGGTTGCGCGCGCTTTGAAGGCTCAGGGAAATGAACACACAAAAGTTGTTGTCATTGCCGGCGACGGCGCAACTTACGACATTGGCTTCGGCGCGATGAGCGCGATGCTTGACAGGAATGAAAACGTTTTGTATGTGTGCTACGACAACCAGCTTTACGCAAATACGGGCGTGCAGAAATCAGGCGCAACGCCTTACGGCGCCGCCACAACAACAACGGTTGTCGGCTCCGTGCATAAGGGCAAGGAAACCGAGCGCAAACCAATTGTGGAGATTGCCGCCGCGCACGGCATCCCTTACGCGGCTTCCGCTTCAATAGCCTATTACGCGGATTTGCAGATGAAGCTGAAAAAGGCTAAGGCGATTAACGGCCCCACTTTTGTTGTGATTGACGCGCCCTGTTGCCTTGGCGCGGGCTTTGACGGCGGCATCACAATGAGGGTCGCAAAACTGGCGGTGCAGTCAAGGCTCTGGTTCCTGTTCGAGGTTGAAAACGGCAAATTCAAGCTGAATTTCAACCCCGCGAACCCGAAACCCGTGAACGAATACCTGGGGCTGCAGAAAAGGTTCAAGCACCTTGATGAAAAGCAGATTGAGCACATTCAGCGCCAGGCGAATACGGAGTACGAGCTCCTGCTTGAAAAATCCGGAATGAAGCCGGCGGCGCCGAAAATCACCCCTTAAATTTTTTCTGCATTTACTGTTTTTTTATGCAAGAAAAGAAAGGCGTTACCGCGGTAATTTTTTCCGAAAAAAACGGGGAAAGGTTTTTCCTCATACTCCACAGGGTCTTGAACTGGAAAGGCTGGGAATTCGTGAAAGGCGGAATTGACGAGGGCGAACAGCCAATTGAAGCTGTTTTGAGGGAAGTTTCAGAGGAATCAGGCCTTGAAAAGGTTTCCATTGTTGCAACGCTTCCGCAAAAGATTTCATGGACAGCAAAGGGCACAAAATACTTGTACACCCCTTTCATCCTTAAGGCTGACATGGACGAGCCCGTGAACCTTGAACAGGAAATAATTGAGCACGACGCCTTCAAATGGGTTGAGGAAAAAAAGGTCGAGCCTTTTCTCACGCACGAGGACAACAAAAAGATTTTCAGGGAAGCGCTCGCGCTGCTTCGCTGAACAGTGGCGGATTAAAGTTTGTAAATGTGTGTTGGCAGCGGCTTTGAAAAACAATGAAATTCCGGAGCCTGCCATGAAAAATTTTCTCTGGCGGCTGAAGCGTGGTCTTGGTGAATGAAAGGGTTGAAGCGATTGTTAGGGGCAGGGTTCATGGAGTGGGCTACAGGTTTTATGCTGTGAGCAGGGCGGAATCGCTCGGCCTCAAGGGTTTTGCGCGCAACCTTTCCGATGGTTCAGTGGAGGTTGTCGCGGAAGGGCCGAAGGAAAAGCTTGAAGAGCTAATCTCCGAACTGCACGCCGGCCCCGGCACTGCGCGCGTTGAAGAGGTCAAGGTTGTGCGCGGCAAGGCGTCAAATGAATTCAAAGGATTTTCAATAAGGCACTGATTTTTTTTGGGCAACTTTTATTTCGTTACCTGTAAAATCCCTTCCGCTTCCGAAATCTGTCCGTTGATTACGGCGGTTGCGACAAAGGAATAGCTGCCGGGAAGCACATCGCCGTTCGGGTTCAGGGCGAATGTGACCTGCCTTGAAGTGCCGGCTGAAAGCGTTTTGATTGTGCCGTTGAATTTCTCGTTCATCGGGAAAACCTGGAACTCGGTTTTCTCCTTTGCGGCAAGCGACAGCAGGACGTTTTCCGCGTCCATTTCGGTTGTGTTGGAAACAGTTACAATGGTCGCGGATTGCTCGCCCGATTTCACGGGGTTTTTCTGGAAGGAAATTTCAACTGGCTTTGCCTTAACGGTTTCGTAAGCGAAGAAAAGCAGGAGCAGGAGCAGTGCGGCGGCAATTATCGTGCCCAAGGCGTAAAATATTTTTTTCCTGTCGTCGGGGTTGAACCTGAAATCAAAGCCGGAATTGTACAAGCCCATTTAAAGCACTCTAGAATTATTTGTCTTACATGTATTTATTGCTATTTTTTTGCGAAAATTTCTCACGGCAGCGTGAAAAGCCTTGAATCGCCTTTCCCGTCCAATAAACCCAACCTGACGCCGGCGTCAATCCATGCGTGCGCGTAGCTGTAAGCCGCGAGCGCTGTCAAAAGCTTTCCTTCCTGCTCGAAAAACTGCGCGTCGGAATAATAGGATTCCGCCATTTCAAGGAGCTTTTTCCCCATCTCATTCTCTTTCGAGCCTTTAGCCGACACAAGCTCCACTTTTTCAAGCGCCTTAAGCGTCAGCCCGCGGTACTTTTTCAGTTTCGCTTCAATATTTTCTTCCGCACTTTTCTTCATTGCATCACCCGGATAATTTCAACCATTAATTTTTGCGGCTTTCAACCGCCAAAATTTTTAAGGCAACAATTTCCATTTCTTTTTCCAGCTGTTTTAATTCATTCGAATCCTGCACTTTCATCCCTGATTTTTTCTGCTGCTTTTTCCGCAAACTTCCCTCACTCAAACCCCGCCAGAAGCTTCAAGCCCTCAATCTCTTTCTCATTCAATTTGCCGCACACGATAAGGCACTGCGGGAAAGCCGTGAACTTAAAGCTTTTCAGCTGCTCGGTCGTGCCGGCCTTTAACTGCTGCTTCGCGCCGCCGGCTCCGGCAAGGCCGACAAGAACGCTTTCCCCCACGACGTTTTTCTCGCGCTTTTCCTCAATCATTTCAAGGAGCGAAACCGCGTGGCCTATATCCATCATTTTCCCTTCCTCTTTTTTGATGTCGAGAAGGCAAAGCGTGTGCAGGCCGGGCTTCTTGTTTTCAAGGATTGCGTCGTAAAAGCTTTCGGGCTCGAAATTTTCACCGTGGAAAACTATGCTCGTGGTTTTCCCGAACTTGTAGCGCTCGAGGCCTGTGAATGAAACGAATTCGAAAACGCTTACCCCTGCAATGATGCGCGCTTCAACGCCTTTCGCGGCTGCGTCAATGAGAATCTGCACGTGCGTTGTCGCGTTCAAAGGGTTTCCGTACACGGCGAGCGCGATGTTTTTGCCTTTCGCTTCCTCCAAAATCGGGCCGAAATTTTCCTCAACATCCGCGCGCTGAAGCCCTGAAACCGCTTTCCCCAAAAGGTCTTCAAGGTTTTCCTTTGAGCCCTCGGAATAAGCGGAAGTGTACGCCTCAAGGAAAACCCTGTCGCAGCCTTTCAGCGCGTCAAGTGCTTCAAGGGTCAAATGTTTTGGCTTAAGGCCCACTCCTATAATGAACAGCATAAACCATATTTCACTTAAAAAAGGCTTTTAATAGCTTTCAGTGGCGTGATGTGCAGTTCTGCTGAACCTGCCAAAACCGGAAACGCTTTTCAGAGGCAGGTGCCGACGCTGAGCGTTAAAAGGTCGCGCGTGCCTGTTGCGAATCCCAGTATTATAACCGCGACCTTGATGAATGCCGCGAAGTTTTTGTCCTCGATGTCCTTGTCCACGTAATAAATTATGAGCAGCGCGAGAACAACTTTCACAAGGGGGAAAAGCAATGGATTGGCCCCCAAAATCGCGCCGCTTAAGGGGTGCTGCTCGCCGCAGGTGAACACGTTTGTCGCGACATACGTTGCGGAGCCGTCAAGCGCCTGGCCCGCAACAACCAAAATGTTCAGCCTGTCCGAGAAAAAGCCCTTCCATTTGGCCTCCACAATGAACTTTGTTGCAAAAGTAATCGCTATCACCGCGGCAGCCACGAGCG
>DASRUO010000132.1:0-2368 GCA_035655375.1 archaeon
GAAGTCGCCTCGAAAAAAGTGACGCTGCCCTTCTTTACAAAACTCACCAAACCTTTCTCAACAAGCCTGTTAAGGCCCTCGTAAACCCTTGAGCGGTGGAGGCCTGTTTCATATGTTATCCTGCCGGAAGCGGCAGAGCCGAGCTTCAGGAGCGCCTCGTAAATCTTGATTTCGTTGCCCGTGAGGCCGATTTCCTGAAGGAACGCGAAATCCATATACTATATACGGGGCAGCACCGATAATAATCTTTGCATGTGTCCTCCTTTAGCAGGAAGACACAACTATAATAGCGATGGGCGTGGCAGTTGTTTAGAGGTGGGTCAATGAGGGCACAAATAGCAATTGTTTCAGTTCTGGCATTAGTGATTTTAGTTTCCGGATGCGCATCACAGGAAAAAACCGAGAGAGTTCAAATAGGGTTGCAATTGACGCCGGCAAGCACCCTTGTGCAGGTTGCTGATGCAAAGGGCTTTTTCAAAGCAAATGATTTGAATGTTGAAATACAGGAATTTACTGCGGGAAAGTTCGCGTTCCAGGCAATGCTCTCTAAAAGCGCCGAGTTCTCTGTTGTGGGCGATATACCGCCGGTGCTGGCGAAAATGCAGGGCAGTGATTTTTACATCGTTTCAGAGGTAGGAACGAATTACAACGAGGCGCCGGTGCTCGCTATTGATGACGGAAGCAGGACACCACAGGAATACTTTTCAAAGGCAAAGAGGAAGGTTTCAACATCGCAGGGCGGAACGCCGGAATTTTCCTTTTACCTTTTCATGAAAGAGTACGGAGTAACTAAAGAGCAGGTTGAAATAATTGCACAGAAGCCGGAGGAAATGGTGGGCGCGCTTTCAAGCGGCTCGGTGGATGCAATTTCAATCTTTGAGCCTTACCCTTCGCTCGCCGAGGAAAAATCCGGAAAGGATACAATAAGGTTTCAACTCCCGAAAGGCGTTTACCCGACAAAATACCTTTTAGCTGCAGATAAGGATTTTACCGACAAAAACCCTGAAACAGTGAAAAGGGTTGTAAGGGCGCTGAAGCAGGCTGAAAGATTTGTGGCTGAAAATCCTGAAGAGGCGAGGCAGATTGTTGCGGAGAAAACAAAGTTTGACAGAGAAATTATTGATAAAATTTGGGGTGATTTCATCTTCAAGGCTGAATTGTCTGAAGAGTTGCTCCCGCTGTGGGAAAAGGAAAGAGCCTGGGCAATTGAAACAGGAAAAATAGATGATGATAACGGCAAAACAGATTTTGAATCTCTGCTCCGCAGGGATTTAATGCAGAATGCCGGGTAAGGGCGTAAAATGAAGCCTAATTTCAAGGCTCTGGCCTTTATTGCCATCATCCTCCTCGCGTGGGAAATCGTTTCAGGTTCAGCAATTGTGAATGCTGTGCTTTTCCCCGCGCCGTCAAAAGTTTTTGAGGCGGGCGCGAAATGGTTCGCGACAGGGCAGCTTGAGACAGATGTCTCAACAAGCTTCTGGAGGATGCTTTCAGGGCTCACAATCGGCGCAACTTTGGGCGCTGTTGCAGGCCTGCTGCTGGGGAGGATAATTTTCCTCGAGGAAGCGGTTGCGCCTCTATTCCACATCCTGAGGGCGTTGCCGCCGGTTGCGTTAATTCCGCTGATGATTGTGTGGTTAGGCATTGGTGACGTGGCGAAAATACTTTCAATAGCGTTTGCGGTGTTTTTTCCTGTGTGGGTGAGCGTGCTTGTAGGGGCAAAAACCATGCACGCGGACTACATCAAGGCGGCAAAGGTGTTTTCAAAATCCGGAATTGAAACTTTCAGGAAAGTGGTTTTTCCGGCTGTAATGCCGTTCATTGTGGGCGGGGTAAGGATAGGCATAGGTGTGGCGTTCATAATGGTTTTCGTGAGCGAGCTTGCCGGCGCTTCCTCTGGGTTGGGCTACTTCATTGCAACCGCGCAGACGATTTACAGGGCTGACATGATGATTGCAGGCCTGATTGTTTTGGGCCTGCTTGCCGCGGCAACTGATTACCTGTTTGTCGTGGCTGCAAAAAGGGCTGTCCCGTGGGCTGATATCTGATGGCGAAAGAGCATGTCTCAGTGAAAGGGCTGAAAGTGAATTACGGCGAAACAATACTGGAAAACGTTTTCCTCAAGGCAAGGAAAGGCGAATTCGTTTCAATTGTGGGGAAAAGTGGCGAGGGGAAAACGACGCTGCTGAATGCTATAGCGGGTCTGGCGGATTTTGAAGGTGCAATAAGGAAACCCGAAAAAACCGCTTTCGTTTTCCAGGATTACTCTCTTTTCCCGTGGATGACCGTGAAAGAAAACATTGCTTTCGGCGCAAGCAACAACAATGAGGACACGATTTTGGAATTGGTGAAAAAAATAGGGCTTGAG
>DASRUO010000133.1:0-5717 GCA_035655375.1 archaeon
ATAACAATAAATTATGCCGGAAAACCTTAAAATATGGAGCCCCAGGTTAATCGGAAACCTAACGCGGGGGAAGGCAAGCCTGAAAAAGGGTTCGCTTTTGAATTATTGAAGGCGCGGAAATTAAGGTTTCCGAATGCCGGCTTTTGCGGGTAAAAGTTTTTATTTGCCGGCAGTTAAAGTCTTGGAGCGGGCGGTTGGTTTATGGGGTTCAGGTATTTTTGGGGTTCAATACTTGCAAACATTTACCGCTTCATCAGGGTTTTCCCGAACTCGGACCCCATAATGGGGTTTGTTTTGCCCGCCGCGAAAAACGAGGCGTGGTGGAAAGCCCCTTTATTCGCTTTCGCCACAATGTTCACCTTTGATTTTTTCACGAGCGGCATAGGCTCTTGGACGTGGGTTACCGCTTCAACTTACGCGCTGATAGCGCTTGCGTTCCGCTTTTATTTCAGGGAAAGGAAAGCGGGGCTGAAGGTTTTCATGGGTGCCGGCGCCGCGGGCACCCTCGCTTTCGATTTCATCACCGGCCCCGTGGCGATAAGCCTCCTGCACGGGCAGCAGTTTTTCCTGACGCTGGCGCTTCAGGTGCCGTTCACAATAATGCACCTCGTGTCGGTTTCATTTTCAATCATTATAATTACTCCTTTCCTTGACAAGGAAGTGGCGAAAGAGGTTTCCGGCGCCTTTGCCGCGGCAAAAAATTTTATTGCCTCATTGAGGTTAAACTTATGAAACAAATTGTTGTGCTGCTCCTCCTTGCGGCGCTTTTTTCGGGCTGCGCGCAGGTGCAGGAGCAGCAAAACAGCGGAAACGCGCAGCCGGCGAATTTTTCATTAACGGTTTTGGATTCTGAAAACAACGTTGCGCTTGAAAAGGAATTGAGCGCCTTCGGCGGAACAAGCCTTCTTGAAGCGCTGCGGGAAAACAGCATTCAACTGGAAACGGAGCAGTCAAGTTACGGCGCTTTCCTCACTGGAATTGCCGGAGTAAAGCCGGCGCAGGGGGAGTACATCGCGATTTATGCTGGAGGCGCTTACGCGGAGAAAGGCGTAAGCGACCTGATTGTTGAGGAAGGCTCGGAATTCGAATTCAGGGTGGAAAAAATCGGGGGCTTCGGCGGCTGAAGCCGGTGCAACGGGGGCGAAAAAAATTTTTGGGCGTGCCAGGAAAGGCTTTCCCTCAATGAGCCTGCGCGCATTTCAGCGGAACATTGCGTTGAGGTCGAAACACTGCTGCTTTAACGCGTCCTTGCCTATCCTTCCGCAGTAATCGGTTGAGCCGGTTTTCACCGAAAACTCCTTGATGCAGAGCTCGCTGATTTTGTAGAAAGAGTAGGAAGAAATGGTTTCCTTTTCGGGGAAGGAGCAGATTGAAATTTCGCCGAGGTTTTCAGCTATTGAGGCAAAGCAGTCAAGGTAGGAGGCGGAAAAAGGCACGTCTTCGCACACGTCAGGGTTGTTTGCCGCAACAGCAACATTGTAGAAGCACTCGTTCACCATCTCAAACTTGTTCGGGGTTATTTGCCAGCAAAGGGAGGCGTCATTGTCCAGTTCAGCTAATTCCTTGAAGCACTGGGAGCGCAGCTCAAAGTTTCCTTCAATGAGGTCGCAGTGCTCTGGGTTGTCCTCCGAAACCGCCAAATCCTTGAAGCACGCGTTTTTCTCGCCAAGCTTTTTCGTGAGGCAAAGGTCAAGCCCTTCAAGGGAGGCTTCCGCACATTCCCTTGCTTTCACTTCATCTGAAATGAGGCCGCACGCTTCAGTGACATCGCTTTCCGTCGCGAGCGAGTAAAGGCAGCCATCGGCTTTCGCCGTGTAGGAAATCATTGCGCATGCCTCAGTGCTGCCGGAATTTTTTGCCGCGCTTTCAAGGCATGAATCCTCGGAGTTCACGTCGCTTACTTGCAAGCAGATTTCAGGGTCTTCAATTCCTGAAAAAAAGTTTTCAAAGCATGAATCCTTCAGGAGAACGCCCTCGTAGAAAACATAATTCATTTTGGAGCAGAGGTTTACATCCCCCGAATCAATCGCAACATCGTTCAGGCACCTTGCCATCAAGGCCTTGTTCACGTCGTAAGGGATTTCAAGGCACGAGTTTGCGTCATTGTTTTCCACGCCGTTGGAATAAAGGCACTCCCATTTCACGGGTTCGCTGCTAATCTCACCACATGCTTCCGCATCAGACACAGCCACGGCGTAAGCCGCGAGGCAGTCATTCTTATAAAAAGGCTCCACAAGGCCGCAGCCGCTCCTGTCCTTAAGCTCTATGGCTTTATCTTTGAAGCAGAAGTTTTTCTGCACGGAGCTTTCCTTTTCAATGCATGAATCGTAAGGCAAAGGCTCGGGCTCCTGCACGCTTCCCTCTTCAGCGCCTTCCGGCGGCGCCGGTTCAGGGCTTCCCGTGCCTGAAGGCGCAGGCACAGGTGTTTCCTGCGGCACTGCCGGTTCCTGCAGCTGCAGGAAGCCCGCGAAGTAGAGGCCCGCAATTATCACCACAAGAACAATGGCCCCCAATGCAAGCGCGTTAGCCGTTCCAAATTCCCCCGGAAAAACAGTTACAATAAAGCGCTGAAACGAACAAAAACCTTTGCGTTTGCCGCGGCAAAAACCTTTAAAGAAACCCGCACAACATCTTTACTGCCGGATGATGATTCGAGTGTTCTGAGCTGTGAAACAATGCTGAGACTGGTTCGAACTGACGGCCTTTGAACACTTCTTTTCTGCCAATTTATGGTTAAAGGCTGATTTTAAAAAAAAGAAGGAGGGGAGAAAACCCCCCGAAATATTTATGCTGAAATCACTGTTTTTGTGGAGTCTATCGGGCTGCCGTCAGACCACCTGCAGTAATCCGCTGCGGCGCCTGAAGGGTCCAGAGTGCATTCGTAGAACCTCACCTGCAACAGCTTTAAGCTGTCGTTGTTGTACTCCCAGTAGTACTCTAGAAGTTCCGGAATGTCGAAAACCCAGTAGTCGGTGTAAACGGTCTGCTCGGTGCAGAGGCCATTCGCATCAACCGCTGTGCAGATTGCCACATCAACGTAGAAAAGGTTGTTGATGTTGACGCTTTGCGGTTTTCCCTTGCTCCTTGATATGTTCACGTAGCCCAGCAGCACGAGAGTGCTTCCGTCAACCGCGTCCTCGAATTCGCCGTACGCGTCGATTTTGGCCTTCCCATTAGGCTTTCCGAGTGCTGTGGCGTAGACGTTGTAGTGGCCGGGCGCTATGTTGAATTCAGCGCTTCCGTCAAGCCCGTCCCTGTCCACAACCTTGAATTCCCCTTCGGGATCCTGGGTCATGGTGATTTTGGTTTTGCCGTTCAGTTTTACGAAGAGCGTGTGGCCCTTGCTGTCCCCAATGTCACCGACGTTTTTAGCGCCTATGATGTTGAGGTTGTAGTGCGCACCGTTGACGGGAATTGAGTTCCCGACGCCGGCTGAAGCGCCTGAAGCAAGGACAACAGCAGCAACCAGTAAAACAACGGCCGCTATTGAAGATTTCATTATTGCATACCCCCTTATTGAAAAAAGCCACCACTTTCAAGTGGCAACTGTAAACTATAAAACACCCAAATCAATAAAAAGGGCTGGGGAAAGGTATTTAAATCACGGGCGCAACACCGGTAATATTTAATATTATCGGGCAATGACGGCGGATTCAAAATTTAGGGTAAAGGGTTTTTATTTTATCGGGTTACCGATATATAGGCTTTTTATGAACATGATTGAAACGCATGATTTGGTGAAGCGTTACAACAAGCACAACGCCGTGGACAAGGTCAGTTTGGCGATTGAGGAAGGCGAGATTTTCGGCCTGCTCGGCCCGAACGGCGCGGGGAAAACCACAACAATGATGATGCTCACAACTTTGCGCGAGCCCACTTCCGGCAGCGCGGAAGTGAACGGCTTCGACATTGTGAAAGAGCCCGCAAAGGTGAGGAAATCCATCGGGATAGTTTTCCAGGACCCGAGCTCTGATGAAATTTTAACGGGCTATGAAAACCTGAAGCTGCACGGGATGCTTTACGACATGCCCGGCGATTTGAGGGAGAAAAGGATTAAGGAAGTGCTCGCGCTGGTGGACCTTTCCGGGAGGAAAAACGATTTGGTGAAAAAGTATTCCGGCGGGATGAGGCGCAGGTTAGAGCTGGCGCGCGGGCTGATGCATCATCCGAAAATACTTTTCCTCGACGAGCCAACTTTAGGGCTGGACCCGCAGACGCGCGAACACATCTGGGTTTACATTGAAAGGCTCGCGAAAGAGGAAAAAATCACCATCGTGATTACAACGCATTACATGGAAGAGGCTGACAAGCTCTGCGACAGGGTCGCGATAATCGATTCGGGAAAAATCGTTGCACTTGGCAGGCCGAAAAATCTTAAGGAACAGCTGGGCGGCGACATCATAAGGCTGAAAACGCGGAAATTAAACGTTGAAGCGCTGAAAAAGCTTAAATACGTGAAGGAAATAAACAAGGGCGACGGCGAATACGTGCTGACAATTGTGGGCGCGAACGAGCATTTGCAGGAAATACTTGCAATCGCGGGAAAAGTTGATTCCGTTGAATTAAGCTCGCCGACTCTCGGAGATGTGTTCCTGCACTTCACTGGCAAAAACATCCGCGAAGACACTCCGGAGGGGGGCTGGGGTGAAAAGGCGATTCAGGCAAGCGCGAGGAAGTGAAGTGAAAGCAGCGGAGTAATTGCAGGCAAGCGGGAAAAACTCGGAAAAAGTGAGTTGCCTGGGGCGTGTGGCAGGCGGAAAAGTAAAGCCAGTGAAAAAAAATTGGGGAATGGAAAAACAAAGGAAGCGTGGAAAAATGGGCGAACTGAAAGGCATTTACGCAATCTGGTACCGCGAGTTAAAGGTTTTCTCGCGCGAAACCTCAAGGATTGTTTCCTCAATCTTCAGCCCCATACTATGGCTACTGATAATCGGCGGCG
Organism: archaeon; assembly: GCA_035655375.1. Classification (GTDB taxonomy): domain Archaea; phylum Iainarchaeota; class Iainarchaeia; order Iainarchaeales; family Iainarchaeaceae; genus DASRUO01. The sequence continues at coordinate 4,940 of DASRUO010000133.1, forward strand.
GCATTGGCTCGGTGGTTTCGTTCAGCGGGGTGAGCTACCAGACATTCATCTTTCCAGGGGTTTTGGTGCAATCGGTTTTATTCACCTCGATTTTCTTTGGCTTATACATAGTGTGGGACCGCAAAATAGACTTCCTGAAAGAGGTTTTGGTGGCGCCGCTTTCACGGACCTCGATATTCGTGGGGAAAATGCTCGGCGGGGCAACGGATTCACTCATCCAGGTTGTGATACTGCTCGCGATAGGGTTTGCACTGACGCAGCTGGGTTTCATGTCAGGCTTAAACTTAAACCCTGTTTCAGTGGTCCTTTCAATAATCATACTCTTCATAACAACCGTGGGAATGGTGAGCATAGGGCTGATTATAGGCTCGAGGATGGAAAGCCTTGAAGGTTTTCAGGTTGTGAGCAGTTTCCTGATTTTCCCGATGTTTTTCCTTTCAGGCGCGCTTTTCCCGATAGAAAACCTTCCCTCCTGGCTTGAGCCAATTGTATTCATTGACCCAATAACTTACTCCGTGGACGCGTTGAGGGGAGTGCTTTTGGGGATTCACACTTTCAGCCTCGCTTTCGATGTTGCGGTCATCAGCGTTTTCGCGCTCGCGACGATTTTCATAGGCACGTACGCGTTCAGGAAAATGAATCTGTGACGCCTCCCTGCACTGAAGCAACACTTTGTCAAAAAGAAATATTTTAGGCTTTATTCAATTGACAAAGTGTTGTCGGGGTTTCCTATATAATGGATGCCAAATTTACCTTCAACCCCCAAGGGGGCATTTTG
>DASRUO010000134.1:0-6625 GCA_035655375.1 archaeon
TCCGTTTCGGCGCCCTGTTTCAGGTAAATTTTTTCCTGGACTATGTACTCCAGGCCGTCGGATTTTTTCTGCAGCACGGCAAGCACGGCGATTGGGGCGGGGGCTATTTCAATGCATTCGCCCTCGGTGCATGCAATGTCCTGCGCAAGCGTGTCCTGAAGCGTTATCTGGTAATCATCCATAAGCGCAGTCTGGAAAAGCGAGAGGCTGAATGTTTCGCCGAACGAAACTTTTATTGGCTCTGGCACTATTATGGGTTTGGTGGTTGATTCGATGGTTGGTTGCATTTCTTGCGATTCCGCAAACGCTGATGAAGCGATGAACAGCAAAACCAGCGCGGAAGCAAAAAGTTTTTTCGCGCCGCTTTTCCCAGAACTCATGTGAAATACTATGCCCCTTTTTATTTAAAGGGCTTTGTTTTTTCTGAGGCGCGAGGCTAACCGCAGTTTGGGGCTTATTGCGCAGGCTGTTCACGCAAACGGTACATAACCAGTGGGCGCGCCAAGGCTCCCCAGTATGGCAACTCCGGCAATCAAAACGATTGCCGCCACCGCTATAATTAATAGAATCATCAGTGCCGCGAGTGCCAAGCCGATTGTGAGGGCGCTCTTGAAAGTGTCAAGGCCGTGAACCGCTTTCAGGTAAACAATTGAAAAGTAGTTCGCCAGGGCGCCGAGGAATCCCAGCATAAAGTACATAGGTATGATGAAAACTATCCCAAGTAAAGGCACAAGCAGCCCAAGGTAAAATATTAAAGTGACCACGCCCAAAGCCAGGAACGGAAACAAAATCATGGTTGAAACGCCGTACTGCCTCCCAAATTCCCCCTTGCCGCCGAGCATCCTTGCAAACACGTAAGTAAGCCCGGATGAAATGAGACTAAACACAAGGCCGCCCACAACAATGCCGATTAAGAGAATGATTGCAATGACTATCCCGCCAACAATCCCCCCAGTACCGAACACTGGAAGCAGCGCTGAAACTATGCTTATCCCGAGTGCCACAAGCAGGCCGATTATGGCGAGGAAGAGCGCCATCCTTTTCAGGCCAGAGCCAAGCGTTTCATTGCTTTTCTGCGAGGCAACTGTTTCATCCATTTTTGTTATGATGTCAAAAAAAGCCATTTTTTCTCAGCCCTCTGTTTACGACATTTTCTTCGGAAAAACTGTTTTATATAGGTTTCTCCCATTTTTAATTGTATCGGTGTCCGTTTGGGCTCGGAAAGCCGTGCCGGCTTTAAGGGGTTTCCTTGAAAACCTGGGCAACCAGCAACTGTGCGGTTGTTTCAAGGATGAAAAATACTATTCCCATGAAAAGGAAGGGCGCAACAACCCACCCCACTATGGGGACTATTGCAACTATCCCTGAAATTATTGTCGCAATTATTGTGATTATAACGCTGTAAACTATCATTGCGAGAACAGCTCCTGTATAAGCCGGTGTGGGAACTTTTTTCAGGATTGCAACGAAGTTGAAGGCCTCTGTTATTGAGCCGGTCTTTACATAAAACATGATCGCCATTGCCGCAAGGAGAATTCCCGCAACACCGAACAGCAGCGCCACCAATGCGATCAGTCCGCCCGCCAATACTGCGAGTGTTGCTTCAACAACCCTGCCGGAAATAAATCCGCTGTAAATCCCGCCAATGGCAACGCCGCCGGCCACAACATTTATTATGAGTGCCGGGATAAGGTAGATAAAAAATATAACTGTGGCAATTACAAGGTCTTTAATGTACTGGGCCGCGTTTTCAGGGTCCCATTTTGGGAGGGCATCTTTCCCCTTCAGGACGCTTCTCGCTGCACCGACTGCGTACCCAATAACCAAGAGATTTAGGACAGGGATTAACCCTATAATTATGCCTATCAGAAGCGTCTGCAAATCCCTGAAAGGTTTTTTTATTACTCCTATATAATCAACCATTGTTTTCCAACCGCGAAGTTTATTGTTTTTTAGAATTACCCTTTTCCCTATTTTAAATTTATCGTCAAGCGCCAAACCTTTCTTTTGCCACCGACGAATTTTGCGCGGTTTTTACTGCAAATGCCTTAATTTCAGGCTTTTTTTTCCAAAAACTTTTTAAACACCCAGAACGATTAGGAGTTGCAGGAGGTGCTAATAAAAATGGCATCAAACGAAAAACTGGGAGGCTATGCTTTCCTTATTGGTGCAGCCATCGCGATTATTGTGGGTGCCCTTGCCGGCTTAGGCCAGGGAGGGTTGCTCGGAGGCGCAAGTTCTTGGATTCCATTGGTACTCGTCATTTTGGGTATTGTTGTCGGTTTCCTGAACATCAAGGACAAGGAAGTTGACAAGTTCTTGATAGCTTCAATCGCCTTGATTGTGCTTGCAGGCACGGCAGGAGGGCTTTTAGTAATTGACAATACAATCCCCCCGCTTGGATCAATCTTTGCCGGTATGGCTCAGAACCTTGCAGTATTTGTTGCCCCTGCAGCGCTGATAGTGGCGTTAAAGTCCATTAAAGGCTTCGCGGCGGAACAGGTAAACTAATTGGGAAAGGGTTAATCACCCTTCCCCGTTTTCTTTTTTTTATTTTTTTTCACGCAAAGCCCCATTTGCCCAAGCGTTTGGGTTCTAAAGAAGTTGCCGGCTTTCACCTGAATTTTTTGCGGCTTTCAAGCCATTTTTTCAATCAGATGTTCCGCTATTTTCCGCGCAGCGCCTTTTTCCTTAGTGGATTTAACTATGATCTTGCCGCTCCGGAAAAGGGAAACGTTTTTGCCGTCCATTTTAAGCATTAAAAGGTAAGGGGTCTCTATTTCAATGAACACCTCGCCCTTCCTCAGCCTTCCAGCGACTGATTCAAGGTTTAAGCTGTAATCCTTTTTCGGAATGAATTCGTAAGCTATCCTGCTCCTGCACGGCTGGCCGGTGAAAGAGCTTAACCCAAGGCGCATGAACTAAACCAAGCCCGAGGGACTATTTTAACCTTGCGCCAGCTGAGGTTTAAACTGTAGTAGGGAATTCTTCCAAGTAGAGTTCGGTGGCTTCCTTGAGGTTGGCTATTGCTTCCCTGGCTGTTTTCCCCTGGCTCACGGTGCCTAATTCGGGGCATTTCGCCACATACATTTCCTCATCCATGATGACAACCGCGGTAAAAATCTTTTTTTTCGCGTTCATAAAAAGTAATTCCATAAACTTGAATTTAAGCTTAACCCAACCGTGTTGCCGGTGCGTTTTCCCTGCCTGGCTTCAGGTAAATGCTTGACAGCTAAAAAATTCTTCACATTTGGGCTTGGCAAAATTCACTCCCTGAATTCAACCTCGTCAATCAGCCCGTCACCGTTCACGTCAAGGCCTTCAACAACGTGTGCATGGATTTTCGCGTTGTGCGTGTTCGGCTTGGATGCTTTGGAAGGGTTTTTCGCGAGCGCGAGTATCGCTGAAATCGTTCCGGAATTCCTTTTGCCGGCAAGCAGGAGCAGCCATTTATTCTTGTAGTAAGGGTGCGGGATTTTCTCTATTATTCCTACTGAATCCTCCACGTACTCCTTTCCCGAGGCATCAGACTTTATAACCCAGTTGCCGCCTGAAGGCGAAAATTTTACCGGCAAAAATTCATTCACTTGTTCCGCGAGCTTATTCGTTACAGGCCCGCCGATTATCACGAGGTTTGAATTTTCATTCTTCAAATCCTTTACCATCGTGTCAATGAAAATCAGCGGCGTCTCATAGCCCGAACAGTTTGACGCAACGAATGCCGCGAACTCCGCCGCCAGATGCCCGTCGCGCGCCCTTGCCTTGAATTTTCCGTGCGGGTCGGGGCTGCCGACAACTATTTTCGCCGAAAAAACGCTGTTTTTCGTGAAGTCTTCCAGGAGCTCTTCCGCGCCGCTTGCCTTTTGCGCGGAGGGTTTTTTCAGCACCTTGCTGTGCTTTCCAGCGGAAAAGCCTTTCGGCACGAGCGCGAAAGAATCATAAGAAGCCGAAAAATATTTGGCCAGCGCGCCCTGAATTTCCTCGGTTTTCTCCTGCCTTATAAGGCCGGAGTTTTTCAGCTGCTTGAAATAGTAATATGCCTTCTGCTCGCTTATGCCAAGCTCTTTCGCGATTTTCGCGGGGTATGAAGGCTGTTCGCGGAGCTTTTCAAACACTTTCCAGCACTGCGAATTCAGCAAAGGCTTCAGCTTTGACGCGTCCTGAAAAACCTTTGTCTCGATTTCTTCGGATTCGCCGTTGCTTCCCTCGATGACAATCCTGTCCAACAAACCACCTTGAATTATTTTATAGTAGTTCTAAGTTTTTAATAATATGGGTTTGCTTTTCTTTTTAAACCTTTTTGCTTTCATTTCATAGAATGTGCGGCATTGTGGGCGTGATAGGCAGGGATGCCTGCGGAAAGGTCTTTTCAGGCCTTAAAAGCCTTGAATACAGGGGCTACGATTCATGGGGCGTGTGCTTTCCTAAAGGGAAAGAAATTGAAAACGAAAGGCATACCGGCAAAATAAGCGATGCGGGAAACTCTTTCCCCGAAAATCCGGAACTCTCCTTAGGTCATACCCGCTGGGCAACCCATGGAGGAATCTCGGAAAAAAACGCCCATCCGCATTTGTCCAACAACGGCCAAATCGCTTTGGTGCACAACGGCATTGTGGAAAATTTTTCCGCACTGAAAAAAGCGCTGGCGTCCAAGGGCTTCAAATTTTACTCGGAAACAGATTCGGAGGTTATTGTAAATCTCATACAGGGCAAAACCGGAAAGGCAAAAAGCTTCGAAGAAGCCGTGAGGCTTGCGCTCCTCGAAATCGAGGGCAGCTACGCCATCGCCGCAATCCGCCTCGGCGAAAAAAAAATCGTGTGCGCAAGGAACGGTTCGCCCCTTGTTCTTGGCATCGGCGGTGAAAATAATGAAAAAGTTTTCTTCGCGGCCTCTGACGCCTCCGCATTCATTTCATCCACGAAGAAAGCCATTTTCCTCTAGGACGATTCAATGGCGGTGCTTGATTCAGGGGTAAATGTTTACTCCGTTGCCTCAGGCAAAAAAACGCCTTTCAAAATCAGGGAACTAAAATGGGACGCGAGGCAGGCGCAGAAAGGAAATTATGCGCATTTCATGCTCAAGGAAATTTCCGAGCAGCCTGAAACCATTGCGCGCGCAATCGAGCAGCCGGAACAGGAATTCAGGGAATTTGTTTCAGCCGTAAATGGCGCGAAAAATATTTTCATTACAGGCTGCGGAACCTCTTTCCACGCGTGCCTCTCGGCCTCGTATTTTTTCAGCGCAATAGCGAAAAAGCAGGCCGTGCCCGTCCTCGCATCGGAATTTTCAAATTATGCGCCGCTGCTCGGCAAGGGCTCGCTTGTAATCGGCGTGAGCCAGAGCGGCGAAACCGCGGATGTCCTTGAGGCGCTCAAGCGCGCAAAGGCGTCCGGAGCGAAAATTGCCGGCATAGTGAACGTGATGGATTCAAGCGTGATGCGCCTTTCCAATTACAGCCTTTTGATGAATTCAGGCCCTGAAATATGCGTGCTTTCAACAAAAACTTTCACTTCACAGCTTGCGCTGCTCCTGCTTCTTGCATTCGCTGTTGCGGGAAGGGAAAAAGAGGGCAGGGAACTCATCCTTGAAACGGCCCGGCAGTCAAAAAAAATTCTTGGTTCAAATGCCGCCAAGGCTGAAAAGCTCGCCAAAACACTTGCCCAAAAACAGAACATTTTTGTGATAGGGAGGGGCCTCGCATTTCCCGCCGCGCTTGAATCCGCGCTGAAGATAAAGGAAGTCAGCTACATACACGCCGAGGGTTTCGCCGGCGGCGAGCTGAAGCACGGCTCAATCGCGCTTATAGAGGAAGGCGTCCCCGCGATAGTGCTCTCCACGCCTGAAACCGCGAAAGAGGTTGAAAGCAACTCGATTGAAATGAAGAGCAGGGGCGCGTTCATTATTTCCGCGGGCAGCGTGGAAACGGAGCAGGCTGATTACGCATTCGCCCTGCCGGGCCTCGGCTACGCAAATCCCATCGCGCTGGTTCTGCCGATGCAGCTTCTCGCCTACCGCATAGCGCTCGAAAAAAACCTCGACCCGGACAGGCCGCGCAATTTAGCTAAAAGTGTTACTGTGAAGTAATACAACCTTTTTCTTTTTCTTGGGAAGAAAAAGAAAAACGTTGACGAAAAAGAAAAAGAACCAGAAAAATGTTGGCGAAAAAGAAAAGTGTAAGGAGAAATTTAAGAAAAGAAAGCAAAGAAGTGACATGAAATGCCCCAAACGGACAACGGAAACGGAAGGCGCCTTTTCGGCACAGACGGAATGCGCGGGAAAGCGAATCATTTCCCCATGACCCCGGAGCTGGCACTAAAGTTAGGCAAGGCAACCGCGATTTTTTTCCGGAAAAAGTTCAGGAACCCGAAAATAGTCATAGGCAAGGACACGCGGCTTTCAGGCTACATGCTTGAAACGGCCCTCACTTCCGGCCTTGTTTCAATGGGCGCCAACGTTTTATTGGTCGGGCCCATGCCGACACCCGCAATCTCCCACTTAACCCGCTCCCTGAATGCGGACGCCGGCATAATGATTTCCGCCTCGCACAATCCGGCGGAAGACAACGGCATTAAAATTTTCGATGCAAAAGGATTCAAGCTTTCGGATGAGGACGAAAAAGGCATT
>DASRUO010000135.1:0-5844 GCA_035655375.1 archaeon
CCCAGTTAATTACCCGACGGATCCAGACACCAACACCACAATCGGAGTGAATGCTGAGATAAACGCTCCATTTGCGGCAACGCTGACTACAGGTTCGGCAACAGCAGACCTTAACGTAATCTACCACGACGGCGATTTCACAAGAAGTGCAACGGCGAGCTGTAAAGGAACAGTTGCTTAAACACATTGAATTGGTTGGAATCCTTTGATTCCAATCCTTTCTTATTTTTCAGTTTTTTTTGCTCTTTAGCCCTTAAGCCGTAATCTTTCAATTTTTTTAAAGCGTTTTCAGGCGCCGCTTTCTTTGCAGGTTTTGCTTTTATTGAGCCCGCGCATTGCTTTCCGCAGCCTTTTCCCGCTTACAAAAGGCTCCCGAAAAAAGTCGCCATTATTGCGCGCATCGCGAAAAACACGAGGAAGCTCACAACCGCCAAAGGAATCAAATATCTCAGCCCGTCAATTTCCTTGCCGTTGTTTATCACACCTATTGTGAGCGATGAAAACAGCACTGTAAAGGCAAGGGCAATCATTGAAAACCCTATGATGAAGCCGCTTGAAACCGCATCGCTAGCGCCTGAAGCGAAGCCTCTAATCGCGCCAAAGTTTGATGAGGTGGGCAGCTGCGACACGTTAATGGTTGGTGTGTTAGCCAGCTGCGCGGACAACACCTCAACAATGAAGGAGCTCACCCCGAAAAGCAGGGGCGCGCCGAAAGCCGCGGTGAAGAATATCAAGAGAATATAGATTGAAATGTCAGCCCTAATCTGGTCCCTTATGGCGTTCTGGTTTTTCAAATCATCCGACAGCTGGAATAAAAGGTCGGCCATTTGCCCGCCGCTCCTCACTCCTTGGGAAATCAGCCACAATGTCTTCTTCAATGAAATTGAGTCAATCCTTTCACCGATTCCGTGCAGCGCCGTCTCAACCTTTTCCCCGGAAGAAATCCTCTTGCTCGCGTTCTTCAGCTCCGTTTCCAGAAGCCCGAACTCAGGCCTGCCTGCAACGAAAAGCGCCCTCTCCGTTGTCATGCCGCTCTTCATGTTTGATGCGACTATTTGCAGCGCGTCTGGAAGGATGTTTTCAACAAACCTTCCCTTTGAATCGGAGCTCATTTTCATAAGCGCGTACGCGAGGAATATGAGGCCCGCGAAGGATACAACGAACACGATGAGCGGGTGCAGTTCGAGGAAAATGAACGCGTTCGCGGCAATGCCTATTGAAAGGAAAAAGCTGTAAAGGAACAAAAAGCCGGTGAACCTTTCCCCGTCGATTTCTATGTGGTTGTATAAAAGTTCCTGCGTAAAGGTCCGCAGAATTTTTTTCGGCACAAGCGTTGAAATTTTCTCGTACATCACTCGTCACCCATGAGCGTCGGCCTCGCGGACTTTATTATGCCCAAGTACATGAACTGCCCTATTCCTATGAATATGAGCAGCCCCCAGAACACGTTTTCCTTGATGGAAATCTGCGGGAAGGTTGAAAGAATTATGAGGAAAGTCAATCCTAACGCGGGAATGATTGCGCCCAGCATCATGTAAAGCAGTGAAAGCAGTTTCAGCGAGTTCCCGTACCTCCTTACTTGATTTTCCTTTTCCTTTGTAAGCGTTTCCACCAATGCGGTCATGACCGTGCTTATGTCCGAGCCCGCCTTTAAGCCGTTCACAAGCTGCCATATCGCCCTCCTGAAGAAAAGCGAGGGGTTCATCTCCGCCATTTCCTCCAGGGCATCCTCCTGAAACGTGCCTGTCTCAATCTTTTCTATTGCGCGCTTGAATTCCGTGCTCACCTGGCCATTATCCCCTTCCGCGACAATCCCTATCGAGTCAAACAGCGTCACCCCGGATTTTATTTCCACGAGCAGCGTCCTTATCCCGAAAATGAGGTTTCTTTCAACGTCGCGCACCTTTTTCTTCAGCATTATTTTCGGGTAAAACGCCAGCTGGATGAATATGAGGAATGCAAAAGCAAAACCCAGCACTAACGCCGCGGGCAGCGCGCTCGCGGGCGCAAGCCTTGAAGCGAACGCGAACACGATGAAAAAACCGACCGCGAAATAGAATATCGAGAGCAGCAGCATCGCCGCGCCGTAGGCTTCCTTGTCAATGTTTATTTCCGCCTGCCTCAGCTCCTTTTCAAGGAAAGGGAACATCAAGGTTACCCTGTTTCCCGCGCTGAGAAACTTTCTCGCAAAGCCCAAAGTGAATTCAAGCGGAAAAGGGTTGAAGGGGATGTTGGCTTGCGTCATTCAAATCATTTCAAACCATTTTTTTGCAAATCGATTTTCTTGTCTTTCTTCGCCATCTCAACGGTTGCGGCCTCGTCAAGGTAGTACATCGCCATCACTTTACCCACGTCGTTCACGTGGTGCACGTCGTTTTTCATAATCCATTCAAGCACGGTTTTCTTCGCCCGGACATCCTCGTTTATTTCATTGTAAGTGAGCCCCGTCCTTAATGAGAGCTCATCAAACAGCCTCACAGGCTCCGCGCTTTTCTCTATGGTGTCGGTTGCCGGTTTCCATTTGTAAAGGATGTTTGAGGTGAGCCTTTCCTCGCCGCCCTTCCTTTCCGGAATGTATTCCGCGAGCTGCAAAACCCTCCTTATGCCGAGCCTCCTGTTCCTGAACATCACCAGATTGAGGTGCACCGAGTCAAACACCGTCGGCGGGATGCTTATCGGCGGATTTATGAAGCGCCTAACAGTTTCCTCGGCGGTGTTCGCGTGGAAAGTCGTGTACACTGAATGCCCTGTGTGCATCGCCTCAAACATCACCTCGGCCTCCTTCTTCCTCCTTGTTTCGCCCACAATGATTCTGTCAGGCCTCTGCCTAAGCGAATTCACAAGCAAATCCAGCATTCCCACGCCGCCTTTTCCCTCGGCGTTTGGCTCGCGCGTGGTCATCGGCACCCAGTGCAAAAAATCCGGAAGCAAAAGTTCGCGAGTGTCTTCAATAGTTATTACGCGCTGGTTCGGCTGTATAAAAGGCAAACAAACATTGAGCACGCTCGTTTTTCCCGAAGCCGTTCCGCCGGAAATAATCATGTTTAATTCGTACTGCATGCACATCCAGAACAGCGCCATCACTTCGCTGTTCACTGTCTTGTTTTTCAGGAAATCAGTTATCGTCCACGGGTCGCGCCTGAACCTCCTTATGGTTATGGTGTTGCCCTTGCTGCTTATCGGAAATAATGTCGCATTGGCCCTGTCGCCGGTTACAAGGTGCGTGTCAAGCAGCGGATTCAATATGGTTATTTGCTTCCCGCCCCTGCGCGCTATGATGTTCGCGTAGTTCTGAATCTGCTCTTCCGTTTCAATTATGATGTTTGTTTTCAGCCACCCAAACTCCTTGTGGTAAATCCACACGTATTCCTTGTGGTTGTTGACAACGATTTCTTCAAGGTTGTCGTCGGCAAGCAGCATGTCCAGTTTCCCCAGGCCGAGCATTTCATTTATGAGTATCGCGATAAGCGTGTTTTTCGTGTCCTCATCTATTAATGGAAGCTCTTTTTTCAGGAAGTTTTCGGCTTTACTCCTGAACTGCAGCTTCAATGATTCAAGGAATTTCGGGTCAAGCAGCCTTTCCGCCTTGATGCTCGAGTCCATTATCGTTGCGCGCTTCAGGTTTTCAAGCAGCGCCTTCGTGCCAGAGCCGTACTCCGGGATTTCAAGAAGGTAAGACTTCACAAAGTCGCCTTCCCTGTAAACTATTTTCACACCTATCGTTATTCCCTCGGATTCAACCTGGTATTCTTTCAGCAGCTTGTCAGCCATTTCAACTCACTTCCCCGCCTTCTTTTTTTTCATCTTTTCAGCCAGCGCCCGTGTTTCATAGTCAAGGGCTTGCACCATCGCATCGCCGAAGGTGTGGTAAACAACCTCAACCCTGTTCTCTTTTTTCAGCAGGCTGCAGCATTCCTCAACCCTGTTTTTCGGGATGTTCAATTCTCTTGCGATGTCGCCGACCTTTACCTGCCCCTTTGCCGCGACAAAATCGAGTATTTTGTCGAAATCCGTGAAAATCTGGCGTTTTTTCAGCTCCGTGGAAACCCCAACCACTTCTTCCACCGGCTTTACGGTTTCGGTGAACCTCACCGCCGTCTCAATCCTCTGCTCCATAGGTTTGTGCGATTTTTTCTCTTCCTCAAGCATGTCCACGAGCTTGTTTATTGACTCCACGAGCTGCTGCTCGTTGCCGCTCGCGCCCAGCCTTTTCTCCATTTCCTTTTCGGAGATGCCGTAGTTTTTCATTATCTGGCCGACTTTTTTCTCGATTTCCTCTTTTTTCGCGGCCTCGACCTTTTCGCTGATTTTCCGCTCGAGGAATTCGTTCATTTTGCGCGTTTCAGGCTCCGGATATTTTTCATCCTGTCCGGCTTTTTCAACCACAACACTCGGCTGCACCGCTTTGGCTTTAACGCTTTTCGCCGCAAACCTGCCCCTTGAAACAGGCGCCTTTTTCGCGGCGCCTTTTTCAGCCGGCTTCTGCGGCGCCGCGGATGCGGTTATTTCACGCACGGGCTTTTTTTCCGCGGCTTTAGCTTTTGGCGCCTGCGGCGCGGCGGGCTTTGCCGGCGCGGTTTCCTCCGCGCCCTTCATTTTTTCGGCGGCCGCGGATTCCAATTGGGGCGTTGTTTCCGGCGCCGCTTCCGCGGGTTCGCCCACAAACTCTTCAAGGTTCCGTGTTTCCGAAATCATTTCAAGCGTCACCGGCTTTTTAAGCTGCGGTATTTTTTTCACTGCCCCTCCGAGAGTTTCCTTGTGCCCTGAAAGCTGCTTTTTTTCAAGCCCTAAAAGATGGAGTTTTTCGTTGTATTCAATCATTTTTTCCCTGAACTCGTGCTCGTTTATCTCCCTCTTCATGTATTTTTTTTCCATGAAATCCATCAGCGATTTCGTTTCAGCTATTTCCTTGTCAACATTGCGCTCCTCTTTCTTGAGCTGCGTGTAAATTACCTGGACGCCGCCGAGCGCGTGCCTTGCGTTCACCCTCTGGCTTTTCAGCTCCCTTGAAAGCTTGCCAATGCCGCGTGAAAGATTTTCCATGCTCTTCCTGAAGCCCGGCTTCTTCGCGCCCGCTTTTCCCGCGGCTTTTTTTGCCACTGTTGCGGCCCTTCCTTTAGCCTGCCTCGGAATCATCCTGAGAAGTTCCATGTTTTTCTTCGCGATTTTCCCCTTCCTCTTCCTTGCCGCGTGCTTTGCCCTTCTTTTCCCCGCCTTCGCCTTTTTCCGCGCAGGCGCACGCCCCTTTACGGCAGCAGCCTCGGCAGGTTTCACGGCTTCCTTTTTTTTCGCGGCCGCCTTTCCCATCCACTTCGGCGCTTCAGCGGCTTTTGGCTTTTCACCGGCGGCTTGTCCCTTTGCTTTTTCGGGCTTGTTTTTTTCCGCCGCGGTTTCAGGCGTTCCGGCCTTTTTTTCCATGCCTGGCTTTGCCGTGGCCGCCTGTTTTTCTTCGGCCTTCGCCGCCATTTCCTCAAAGGCTTTCACGGCTTCAGCCTCGGTTTTTTCCTTTGCAGCCTTCTTTTCTTCGGCGGCTTTGCCGTCAATTTCAAGGAAGTTTTTGACAGCCCTGACGATTTCCTGTACTATTCCCATCCAGACCAGTTATCCTTTGGCATTTCCTTTTTTTTAACTTATTTGCCTGCCCATTTTTACCATAACTTCTATTTACTTTGTTTTATTAATGATTCTATGCGTTTATGTGTTACTTCTTTTTCCGGTTTCCCGGCGCGCGCATTTCCTTATTCCCCAATGCTTCATCAGCCCACGACAACGTTTTCCACTTCGCTGAACCCGCTCTCGCCGCCGAATTCATTTAATGCTGTCATCACGAAATAATGCGCGCCT
>DASRUO010000136.1:0-2105 GCA_035655375.1 archaeon
AAAGGAAGGGATAGCGAAACAGATAATTGAAATTGTTTAAATTACTTTTTCTCCAGCACTTCAAGGCCGGGCAAAGGCTTTCCGGAAAGGAATTGCAGCAAGGCTTTTCCCGCGAGGGACATGAAGCTGAAATCCTGCGGAACCAAGCCGAAGCTTGTGAGCGCGCGTTCCGTGTCCCCGCCGCCGACTATTGAATAGCACCTGTGAAAGGCGATTGCCTCAAGGATTTTCTTCGTGCCGATAGCGAAGGAAGGCTTTTCATACACCCCCATTGGGCCGTTGAAAACAACCACATTGGCCTGCCTTATATGCTTTTTGAACAATTCAGTTGTGTCTTTTCCTATGTCCATGCTGCTGTAATCCGAGGGCAAAGCTTTTAAAGGTTCCTCAACGCGCTTGCCTCCAGCCCCTTCCAAAGCCAAATCAACAGGAAGGACAAGCTTTTTCCCGTGCTTTTGCAGCAATTCCTTGGCTTTAGGCAAAAGCCCCGGAAAGCCTTTCTCCTTGAAGAAAGCTTCCTTCGCGCCGAAATTCACGCCCTGCGCCTTAATGAAAAGCTCGCCGAAAAGGCCTCCGATGCACGCGGAGTCGGCATAATTGTTTTCAAGCATTCCGGCAAGCAACTCAACGGAATCCTCAAGCTTTGCCCCGCCCAGCACAACCAATCTTTTGCCGCCGTTGCCGTTCTTCAAATTGCCCAATGCCTCAAACTCTTTCTGCAGCACCGGCCCCACAACGCAGGGCATGTATTTTTTGAATCCGACAACAGAGGCGTGCCCGCGGTGGCAGACGCTTAAGGAGTCCTGCACGAATAAATCGCCGAGGGGGCCGAGCTTTTTGATGAAAGGGTCGTTCGCGTGTTCCTCGGGGGTTTTCTTTTCCTGCTCTTCCTTCTGGAAGCGCGTGTTGTCCAAAACTATTACATCGCCGCCCTTCATTTTCTTTATCTCGGAAACGTAGTCGTCCCCCCATTTCACGAATTTTAAGGGCTTGTCAATGAATTTTTTTATGTGGTCCGCGTGCCTCTTTAAGGGAATGAATTCGCCCTCGCCCGGCCTGCCCTGATGGGATAAAACAATGACTTTCGCGCCCTCCTCGCTCAGCGCGTAAATTGTTTTGGAGTGCTCGCGCAGCCTTGAAGAGATGACAACCCTGCCTTCAACAACGGAGCTGTTCAAATCCGCGCGCAGGAAAACGGTTTTTCCCTTCAATTTGAAATCGAAAACGCTTTTGAAATCCATTCCGCCACCAAGCACCAATGGTAAACGCTGTTAATAATGATGTGATAATGCGGGCTAAGACTTTTAAGTATAACCGCTCCGCCTTTTGCGCAGCGCCTGAAAAGGCATTTATACTTTTGCACAGCCTTAATATTTGGTCTGAATGAGTGCCGGAACCATTGATTTGAAGAAAGCCAGCGGCCTGCCGCTGAAGCTGAATGGAAGCAAACTTTCATTCGGGAAGGGAATGAAAAAAATCGTTCCCGAGGCGCGGACGCGGGAAAGGATGAAAGCGGTGCTGAAAAGCCCTTCAGCGAAGGCGCCGAAGCATTTCTATTACATGTACCGCGATGTCGCAATGGAGAAAGACCGCGCGAAAATCCGCGCGAACAATCTGCGCTACGACATCACAATTTTGCCCGCATTCAAGGCCGGCGGCGAATTCAACAAAACTTTCGGGCATTTTCACCCGAAAAAGCCGGGAACAAAAACATGGTTTCCGGAAGTTTACGAGGTTTTGCACGGGCACGCGCGTTACCTTTTACAGGATGGGAAAGAGTTTCTTGTGTATGATGCGAAGCAGGGCGACAAGTGCCTGATGCTGCCGGGGTTCGCGCACGCGACAGTGAACGCCTCCGAAAAAGATGTTCTGGTGATGGCGAACTGGGTTTTCCCGGGATTCAAATCCGATTACAGGCCGGTTGAAAAAAAGGGCGGAATGCAGTGGCTTTACACGGGGAAAGGGTTTGAAAAAAACGGGCGCTACAAAAAGGTTCCGGACGTGAAAAAAATTTCGCCTAAAAATTTTGCTGAATTCGGTTTCACGGAAAAGCCGATTTACTCCGAAGCAATAAAGAGCCCGAAAAAGTTTGAATTCCTGTGGAA
>DASRUO010000137.1:0-2390 GCA_035655375.1 archaeon
GCCGAAGAATTATGAAATGACGCTGAAGGTTGAGAGCGCGCTTTTTGATTATTCGACGAGCAAGACTTTTTCAATAAACCTTGAAGACTGCTACAACCTCAGCGTTGAAAAAACCGCGGGCGACCCGACGGCTTGCGTCGAGGAAAACCCGGTTTACAAATTCGTGCTTTCAAACGACAAAACAAAGGCCGTTGACGCGGACATCAAAATCGAGGGCATAGGCGCTGATATTGACAAGGCAAGGGTTTCCATAGCGCCGGGCGAGGATAAAGAGGTTACGGCAACTCTTGACGTGAGCGAACTCGCGAAAAAGGCGCAGGCGAAAAGGACTGACCTCGCGGTTGAACTTGTCATAGACGTTTCAGGCTCAATGGTTGAAAAGGTGAACGGCAAAAACAAGATGGAGGCCGCGAAGGAAGCGCTCATAAACCTCGTGAACAACATAAATGAAATTGACCTGGGCTTAAGGGTTTTCGGGCAGGGCTCGGAGTGCGAGGATTCGCAACTTTTAGTGCCTGTGAAAAACCTTGACATCGCGAACATTACCGACAAGGTTTCGGCATTTGCGCCCAAAGGCAAAACGCCTTTGACGCAGGCGCTTGAGGCAAGCATCGCTGATTTTCCCGCAGGAAAGGAGAAAGCCATAATACTCGTGAGCGACGGAAAGGAAACATGCGAAGGCAACATTTCCCAGGCCGGAAGAAATTTGGCGGCGCAGAACGTGAAAGTTTATTCAATAGGCTTTGACATTGACGCGGATGGAAAAACGCAGCTGCAGGAAATTGCCAGCAGGACTCAGGGAAAATACTTTGACGCCGCGAATTCCGGCCAGCTCCTTGATGTTTTGCAGAAAATCTCGCAGGAGCTTGACATTGTTCCGAGCAATACCGGAAAGAAAATATTCACTTTAAAGGTGGATTCATCTTACTTTTCATTCGAAAAGGATTACAGCATTGAGGTTTCGGACTGCTACAATTCCGCAATGGTTGTTCCAGAATTAAACGTTTGCCCCGGCACAACGAAAAATGAAGTGGTTACTTTGGCGAACCTCGGCACTGAAAAGCAGGAATTCGTTATGAGCTATGCGCCTTCATGGATTAAAGGCCCTGCAACCGTGACGGTTGAGGGAAATTCAAAGGAAACAGTGCCTATAAGCGCACAGGTTCCCGCAGGCAGTGATGAAAGGGTTTCAGGCTTCACTGTAAAGGCTTCCTCGCCGAAAGTTTCGCTTGAGCAGGAGAAAAGCGTCAATTACCTTTCAAGCGCGAGCTGTTTCGGCATCGATTTGATAGTGCCGGAGCCGGAGCTTGACGCGGCAACATGCGAGGGCGTGAAGCAGACCATCATGGTTGAAAACCGCGGCGTTGTCGCACAGACGGTCACTTTCACAACCGATAAGGGCTATGTTTACCTTGTCGAGCCCACAATAAGGGTTGAGCCGGGCGAAAGGAAAGACTTTTACTTTTTTGTTTCCCCGCCGTTTGATTTGCCGGCTTCCACTTTGATAAAGCTTGACGCCGTAACGGACCGCGGCTTTAGGACAGGCGCGACCATTAAGCTGATGGTTTCAGGCAACGAGGAATCTTTCGGCCTCGGCGAAGTGAACATCGAGGTAAAGGATTTGAGCTTCACGAAAGTTGAGGGCCTGAATTATGATGCGGAAGCGCAGTTCAGCCTTTACAACGACAGCAACCGCACGCTTGAGGTTCAGGACGCGCAGGTGCTTGATTTTAATGGTGTTGTGCAGCTTGAAAACAGGTTCATAAAGGCAAGGGATTCGGTGAAGGCGAAAATATTCGTTGACCTTCCTGAAAACTTCAGCGCGAAAACCGTTACAATTCCGGTAAGCCTTAAAACTGATGAGGGAACTTTCACGAGAAACATTGTGTTTGGGTTCGAGGCTGAAGCGCCTCCGCAGGAGCCTGTCGAAGTTGAAGAGCCCGTAAGCATAGGCACGGGATTGTTCAGCCTTGCAACGGTTTCAACCGCGATTTTAGGGTTCTTGGTGCTTTTAGTGATAGGCCTCATACTGCTTTCAGCCTACAACGCGAGCAAAAAGGAAGAGCCCAAGGAAACCCCTGAAGAGAAAAAGGAGAGGCTTGAAGAGCTGAAAGACAAGCTTGCCGGCGGTTCAAGGAAGCCTGCTTCCGGAAAGAGGGGCAGGAAAAAGAAGGCCGGAAAAGGCAAATAAGGAAATTCTTATTTTTCGTGCCTGGGCCGGAAAAGTTTCAGGCGCACCGAACCTAAAAAAAATCATTTTTTCGCGCTTGAATAAAAAAAGTTTGCGAGGAAAGGGCTCTGTATAAGGAGCGCTTTCTCGTCTTTTTCATCCGTTTTTTCCGGTGTCAGGAATAAAAGCACTGAATCCTTGTCGAAAACCACGAACCTTG
>DASRUO010000138.1:0-8470 GCA_035655375.1 archaeon
CCGCACAAGGCGCTGCAAAGCGGATTGCCCCTCTTTTGTGCGGAGCCTGCTGCGCTCATTTTCCGTGAATTTTGCGCCCGCGCCCTTTAAATCCCCTATTCTTCCAGTAGTCATTTCTATATGCCTAGTTTCGTACTCAGATGGTTTGATGTGTAGTGGTTGCCCAGGTTTTCTCTCTTTTGGCACGGGCCCATAGCGCTCAACCGTAAAAACTGCCGGGCCAATCCTCCTCTCCGGAGTTCCTTTAGGAGGGCCTGCCTGTTTGTTGGCGCTTCTCCTTCCAAGCCCTATTGCGGCAAAATCCGGCAACGGTTCCCTGCCCTCAAGCCCTTTATGGGGCGGCTGAGTTTTGGCTCTCCTCACCGAACCTGTATTATTCGCAATGCCTACGCCAATTTTTCTTCTTTCAGGACCACGAAATCTTCCGCCCATATAAAGAAAAAAAGCCTTTACTAGTATAAAAACCCTGCATTTTTCGTGAAAAAGCCTTAAGCCGCCGAAAAAGGATAAATACTTCCTCGCGCCTTATTCAATCCCATGCAGGTCCGCGAAAAAAACGGTTTAGTGTTCAGCGCCGGCGCCTCAAACGAATTGTCGGTTGATGCTTCCGGCCTGCGCGGCAAAAACGCCTTAATCACGCACGCGCACTCCGACCACGCGAAGCCCAGCTCTTCTAACACTTACTTTTGCACGCCTGAAACAGTTTCACTTATCGGTTCCGGCAGTAAAAGTTCCGTGATGAAGGGCATTCCTTTCAAGAAAAAGTTTTTGGTTAATGGTTTTGAGTGCTGTTTCCATTCTTCCGGGCATATTCTCGGTTCCGCGCAGGTTGAAATCTGCAATGGCTCGCAGGCTGTTCTGACTTCTGATTTGAGGCTGCAGAAAAGCGTTTTGTTTGAAGGCGCGGAAATCCTGCCCTCTGAAACGCTCGTGATTGAAACGACTTTCGGCTCCCCCGAATTCGTTTTTCCGGAGCGCGAAAAGGTTTACGAGCAAATAATCAGGTGGGCCCATTTCAATTTGCGCGAAAACCGTTTTTTGGTGCTTGGAGGCTACAGCACGGGCAAGGCGCAGGAGCTCACAAAAATCGTGAACGAGTTTTTGGGTGAAACGCCGTTGGTGTTCAAAAAAATCGCGGAGCAGAACCGCGTATATGAAAAGCACGGCGTGAAGCTCGGGCCTTTTTTTGAATCGGACCACAATTTGAGGGATTCTAATGTGCTCATAATGCCTCCGCATCTGATTGATGATTATCTGCTGCTCACGCTTGAGCACCAGCTCGGCAAAAAGGTTGAGGCGGCAATCGCCACGGGCTGGAAAGGCTTCGGGCATTACAAAACCTTTCCGCTTTCAGACCACGCGGACTTCAATGGATTGCTGCATTACGTGAAGGAAAGTAGCCCGAAGCTTGTTTTGACCACTCACGGCTTCAAGGAACAATTCGCGCGCGCGGTGCAGCGCAAACTGGGAATTCAGGCGCGCCCGCTGCAGGGCAAAGGGCAGAAAACTTTGGGCGAGTTTTCCGCTTAAAGCTTACACTCCCCGCAAAAAACAACTTATTTTAATCCTTTCCCGCTTTTCTCGTATAAGAGGTTTTTTCGGGGCTTTAATGCATGTACAGGACTTTTAACTGCGGTGAACTCGGCGTTAAAAACGCGGGCAAGAAAGCTGTCCTTGCGGGCTGGGTTGATTCAAGGCGTGACCACGGCAGCCTCACTTTCATTGAACTGCGCGACCGCTACGGCACCACGCAGGTTGTTTTAAACCCTGAAAAAAACAAGGTTGTGCACGAAACCGGCAAGAAGCTGCGCCGCGAATTCGTCGTGCAGGTTGAAGGCGCCGTAAGGAAAAGGCCGAAAGGCACCGAAAACAGGAAGCTTTCCACAGGGGAAATAGAGGTTGAGGCGGAAAAGCTTTCAGTGCTTTCAGCCTCGGAGCCTTTGCCGATTGAAATTTCCGACTTGAACCAGTCAAGCGAGGAGGCGCGCCTGAAGCACCGTTATTTGGACTTGAGGAATCCCTCGATGCAGGCAAGCATCATTGCACGGCACAAAATCACAAAAATAGTCCGCGACTTTTACGATGAAAACGGTTTCCTGGATATTGAAACCCCAATCCTCGCGAAAAGCACGCCCGAAGGCGCGCGCGATTACCTTGTTCCGAGCCGCGTGAATCCGGGAAAATTTTTCGCCCTGCCGCAGAGCCCGCAGATTTTCAAGCAGCTTCTCATGCTTTCGGGCTTTGACCGCTACATGCAGGTTGCACGCTGTTTCAGGGACGAGGATTTGCGCGCGGACAGGCAGCCCGAGTTCACGCAGATTGATGTTGAAATGAGCTTCGTTGATGAAAATGACGTGATGGAAGTGCATGAAAGGCTGATGCAGCGCGTGTTCAAGGAATTTTTGGGCGTGAAATTAAAGACGCCTTTCCCGAAGCTTTCATACGATGAAGCGATTGCAAAATACGGCATTGACAGGCCTGACACGCGCTTCGGCCTGGAGCTTGCGGATGTGACAAAGATTTTGTCAGAAACAGAATTCAACGCTTTCAAGGTTGTTGTTGCCGGTGGCGGAATAATCAAGGCAATCAATGTTCCGGGCAAAGCCGATTTTTCGAGGAAGGATTTGCAGGACTTGGAGGATTTCGTGAAAATCTACAAGGCGAAGGGCCTTGCCGCTTTCAAGGTTTCAGGTGCGGGCGTTGAAGGCGCCATTGTGAAATTTTTTTCCCAGAAAGTTTTACAGGAATTTGTTAAAGCTGTGGGCGCAAAGGAAAACGATTTGGTTGTTGTTGTTGCCGGCGCGCCGAAAGTGGTGAATGATTCGCTGGGTTTCCTGAGAAACCATCTTGCGGGAAAACTCGGCCTGATAAAAAAGGGCGAATGGAATTTCATCTGGGTGAAGGATTTCCCGATGTTTGATTGGAGCGAGGAAGAACAAAAACTTAACGCAATGCACCACCCTTTCACTTCCCCGAAAAAGGAGGACCTTGAATTGATTGAAAAGGAGCCTTTAAAGGTCAGGAGCAACGCCTACGATTTGGTTTTGAACGGGGTTGAAATCGGTGGGGGAAGCATAAGGATTCACACCCCTGAACTGCAGTCAAGGGTTTTCAGCGCGCTCGGGATAAAGGAAGAGGCGGCGAAAGAAAAGTTCGGGTTCATGCTTGAAGCGTTCAAATACGGCGCCCCCCCTCACGGCGGAATAGCTTTCGGCTTGGACAGGTTTGTGATGCTGCTCGTGGGCGCCGAAACAATCCGCGAAGTCATCGCTTTCCCGAAAAACAAGGCGGCAGTTTCATTGATGGACGGCTCCCCGGGCAATGTTGATGAAAAACAGCTGAAAGAGCTTTCCATAAAGCTTGACCTGCCCGAAGAAGGGGTCTGATGCCCAAGGCGAAAATCGATAAGGTGCTGCTGCTCAAAGTCGCTGAAAACGCGCGGTTAAACCTTTCCGAAAAAGAGGTGCAGAAATTTCTTCCCCAGCTGAAGGACGTTCTGGATTTTTTCTCGAAGCTTGACAAACTGGATGTTTCAAGGGAACAGCCCTCATTCCAGCCGATTCCCCTGAAAAACGTTTTCCGCGAGGACAAGGCTGAAAAATGCCTCAGCGTTGAGGAAGCGCTCGGCAACACTTCCCACAAAAAAGATTCCTATTTCAAAGGCCCGAGAGTGGTCTGATGCCGACGCTCTCAGCACAAAAATTTGTTTCACAGGTTCAAAGCGGAAGCATCTCGGTTTCAGAGCACACGCACAAAATAGTTGAGGAAATCGAAAAGAAAAATCCGGAATTCAATCACTTCAATTTTTTTGACAAAAGCTTTGTGCTCGCGCAGGCTGAAGCGCTTGAAAAGGAAATCAAAAAGGGAAGGAAAGGCAAACTCTTAGGCGTTCCGGTAAGCGTGAAGGACTGCGTCTGCGTCAAGGGAATTCCCGCAACCTCTTCCTCGAAAATACTTTCAGGGTACAGGCCGGTTTTCGACGCGACAGTTATCAGGAAAGCAAAGGAAGAGGGCGCAATAATTCTGGGCAAAACCGTCCAGGACGAGTTTGGTTTCGGCACTTTTTCAACAAACGTCGGCAACGGAAAAATTCCCTTGAACCCGCTGGACAAACAACGCAGCTGCGGCGGCTCTTCCGGTGGCGCGGCAGGCTTTGCAGCGCTCACAAATTTCACGCACTTGGCGATTGCTGAAAGTACAGGGGGTTCAATCGCGGCGCCGGCATCATTTTGCGGCGTTTCTTCAATTACCCCGACTTACGGGCTGGTTTCAAGGTATGGGCTGTTGGATTACGCGAATTCCCTTGACAAAATCGGTTCAATTGGCAAAACAATTCATGATTCGGCGTTGCTTTTGGATGCAATCTCCGGAAAGGATGCAAAGGACAGCACTTCGCTTGACGCGCAGGGCCTGAAAATTTCCAAACCCGAAAAAATTAAAATCGGCGTCCCCAAAGAGCTTGTTGATTCAATCCGGAATGAAAAAATAAAAAAAATTGTTGCGAAAAAAATTTCCGGTGCGGAGGCGAAAGGCTTTTCCGTTCAGGAAATTTCGCTGCCGCTGAACACAGGGTACGGAGTCGCTGTGTATTATTTGATTGCGATGAGTGAGGCCTCCACAAACCTCGCGAAATACTGCGGGATGCGTTACGGCCTCGAAAAAAAGCTTGAAGGCAATTTCAATGAATATTTTTCATCTGTGCGGAGCGAAGGCTTCGGCGAGGAGGCGAAGCGCAGGATTCTCATCGGCACCTTTGCGCGCATGTCCGGCTTCCGCGACGCTTATTATTTGAAGGCTATGAAGGCGCGCACAAAACTCATAAAAGAATTCAAAACCGTTTTTTCAAAGGTTGATTTGCTTGCCTTTCCCGCAATGCCGATTGTTGCGCCGAAGTTTTCAGAGATTGAAAAGCTCACTCCCTTGGAAAATTATTCGATGGATTTATGTACTGTTCCCGCGAATTTATGCGGAATGCCGCACGCGACAATCAATGCAGGCCCTGTTGATTCAATGCCCGCTGGCCTTATGGTTATGGGGAACCATCTGGAGGATTCAAAAGTCGCCTCTTTCGCTTCTTTTCTGGAGGCTTTGAAATGAATTTTTTATTTGCGGGCAGGCGAGGCACGGGCTTTCAAAGGGTGTTTTTTGCTTTCAAGCAGGAAAATTTTCGGGGTGTTTGAAGCGGTAAAGCGGTTTTTTTGCGGGGGATTCAGGCAATGAAGGAGCTTTCCGTTGCGGAGCGCGCGTGCCTTGAAGCGGGAAAGGTCGCGCTGAAATTCCTTGATTCAGGCTTTGAGGTGCGACACAAGGGAAAATTTGACCTTGTAACCGATGCCGACATTGAGTGCGAAAAAAGGATAAAGAAAATAATTTCCTCGGAGTTTCCAACTCACGCTTTCCTCGGCGAAGAGGAGGGAAAGGAAGGCAATTCTTCCAGCGTCTGGGTGATTGACCCCATTGACGGCACAACCAATTACGCGCACGGCGTGGAGTTTTTTGCGCACTCGGTTGCGCTTGTAAAGAACGGCCAGCTGGTATGCGGTTCCGTGTACGACCCGGTGAGGAAAAAGCTGTACTCAGCTTATTCGGGAAAAGGCGCCACTTTGAACAACCGCAAAATCTCGGTTTCAAAAATTTCCGATTTAAAGGATGCATTGATAGTGACAGGATTCCCGTATAATGAGCCGGAGCTTGAAAGGAAAACCCTGAACGCGGTTCACGCGCTGCGCGGCAACTGCCAGGATTTGAGGAGGTTCGGCTCCGCTTCCCTTGATTTCTGCTTCGTTGCACAGGGCGTCTGCGATGTTTTCTTTGAATACAGCTTAAGGCCGTGGGATGTGGCCGCGGCAATGCTTGTTGTGAGGGAGGCGGGCGGAAAGGTTTCAGACATCAATGGCGCCGAGGCGGCAATTGATTCGGGGCATTTCCTCGCCTCGAACAAATTGCTGCACGAGAAGGCGAGGCAGTTCCTGGAGGGCGTGCAATGAAGAACTATAATTTATCTTGGCCTTTTTTCAGGCACAACTCTTTTTTTAGGTCTTGCAAGAGGATATAAATGGGCACCTTCATTTCGCATAGTGCTTCCAGCCAAGTTATGTCCGATGAGTTCAAGCGCAAATTGATTAAAAAGCGGTAATGCTTCATGATGTCCAAGTCCTCGTTCCATTCGTGGGATGGAATGAGTTGCCTCAGCATAATTTCGATATCTGTCTGCGTTAGTCATTGTCAAAGTAACTAGTTCGTTTAACAAAATATTCCCTTTTTTGGACTTTAATATCCTAATGTAATGATTTTCTATAGCATCTATTAAGCCTAATATCTTTCCCTTGCTTAGATTTTCTGGTGTTGATAAATGACCGCGACCTGGTCTGCGATGTTGCATTTTAGTATTTATGATTCTATAAAAACCGTTTAAATAGCCCCTAACAAACTTTTCATCAGCACTTCTAAGAGTATTGATTCTTTCCTGAGATAGCTTTTCTATATCCTCCATACTGCACTCTTTCGGAAATATATCTCCAGGGTCACTAAAAAATTTCAAAAGATTTTCAGGAGATTTAACGCCTTTATTCATATAAAAAACAACTTTTAGGTTATTAATAAGCTTTTTGCTCATCTTTTCGGCTTAACCATAATACTCTTCAGCCACCTCCTATAGGGATTTTTTTCCTGCGACTGGGCGCTCTCGGCTTAAACCTTTGCCCATATTATCCGAAGTCTTTGAAATAAAAACCTAATTAAACCTAATCCAAGAATATCTATTTCATGGGCGAATTCATCTGCGGGCTTGAGCTGCACCTGCCCCTGGACACTGAAAGCAAGCTGTTTTGCCCCTGTCCTGTGGTTGCAAAGGAAGCGGAACCCAACAGCGCCACGTGCCCCGTGTGTTTGGGCCATCCGGGCAGCAAGCCCGTGCTGAACAGGAAAGCCGTTGATTACGCACTTAAATTGGCCCTTGCCCTGAATTGCCAAATTGAAAACGGCATTGTTTTCTCAAGGAAAACTTATTTTTACCCTGACCTCGCGAAAAATTTCCAGATAAGCCAGTACGAGGTGCCCTTGGGGAGAAACGGTTTCATACTGCTTGACAGCGGGAAAAAAATCCGCATAAGGAGGGTTCATTTGGAGGAAGACCCCGGTGCATTGGTTCACGAGGCCGGAATGCGCGGCTCCGCGTATGTTCTGGTTGATTATAACCGTTCAGGGGTTCCGTTGTGCGAAATAGTCACTGAGCCGGACATTTCATCAAAGGAGGAGGCGAGGGAATTCCTCGGCAAGCTTAACCGCCTGGTTTCCTATCTCGGGGTTTTTGACATTGACAAGTCAGTGATAAAGGCCGACACAAACATTTCAATTCCCGGCGGCGAAAGGGTTGAAGTGAAAAACGTCACCGGCTCCAAAAACGTTGAATTGGCGCTTGCGTTCGAGCTTGAAAGGCAGAAAAAAGCCCTTGCCGGCGGGAAAAAAATTTCCATGGAGACCCGCGGTTTCAATGAGGAAAACGGCACCACTTTTTCTTTGAGGAAAAAGGAAACGGAAGAGGATTATGGTTTCATCGTGGACGCGGATTTGGTTCCCACAATTATTGGCGAAGAATGGCTCAAAAAAATTAAAGGCGAAATTCCCGAGCTTCCGGAGCAAAAGGCATCGCGCTTTGTGAAAGAGTTCGGCCTTGCCGAGTATGACGCGAAAGTCATTGCCTCTGATAAAGGCCTTTCGGAGATTTTCGAGGGCGTGGCAAAGGTTGATTCAAAGCTTGCGGTCCGCCTCGTGTCAAGGGAGCTTTTAGGAATACTGAACTACAACAAGCTGAGGCTCGAAGGCACGAAAATCTCCTCTCAGGGTTTAATAGGATTGGCGAAGCTTTTGAAGGAGGGCAAGGTCAGCGACAAGAACGCGAAAGAGTCAATGATTAAGTACGCGCTTGAAGGCATTGAGCCTGAAACTTTTTTGCGCAAAAATAATCTTCTTGTGGATTTGTCTTCAGCCGATCTGGAAAGCGTCGTGAAAGAAATTGCCTCCGAAAACAAGGCCGCGTTCGAGGATTACGCCAAGGGCAACAAAAAATCACTTAATTTCCTTCTTGGTTTGGTGATGCGCAAAACAAAGGGCAAGGCGGACGCGAAAAAGGCGCAGGAATTGATTGAAAAGCTTGCAAGGGCGGGAAAATGATTGAGGTTTTGCTTTCCACTTCAAGGCGCAACGAGTTTGTTGACATAACTGAAAAAGTCCAGAAAGCTGTTTCAAAGGCCGGCATAAAAAACGGCGTTTGCGTTGTCTTCATTCCGCATACAACCGCCGCAATAACAATCAATGAGGGCGCCGACCCCGCGGTGGCGAAAGATGTAAGGCACGCGCTTGCCGCGCTCGCGCCGGAAGATTCAGGGCAGTACTCGCATTCGGAGGGGAATGCGGATGCGCACATCAAGGCTTCATTGATAGGCAGCTCCGTGAACGTTCTGGTTGAGAA
>DASRUO010000139.1:0-2299 GCA_035655375.1 archaeon
GCCCTTGTTCCCGCATCGCCTATCCAAACCAATTTTCCGCCGCGCGCGACGTATTCCTGGAACATTTTCAGTTCCGAGGTCTTCATTTCCGCGGCCTTTTCAACAATGACCAATTGGTATTCGTTCAGCACGGGAAGCGAAACCAGTTCCATTTCCTTTATTTCCACGCGCGCGCTGAACTTCGGTCCGCGCAGCGTATTGAAAAGGAATTCGGGGTCACCCATTCCTTCATCGCCGTGCACTATTAATATTTTCGGCTTTCCCCCCGCGGTAAGCGAATAATAAACGTCGCACCCGAAACTCGAGTAAAATCCGCAGGAAACGATGTTGAAGTGCACGAGCACGAATGAAAGCGCCGCGAGCAGCGCTATCAGTATTGCGAGCTTTGCGGCAACATTTTCCGGACCTGCCGCATTTTCTTTCGGCGCTTCAGCCATACAGAATTATTTTCGGAGGTTATACTTAATGCTTTATACCATGGGCATCTGCTAACGGTTTGGGGTTGTTTTGAGGTCTTCATCAATGGGCCCGTTCCGTTGGGGGGTTTGGCAAAAAATCAATACCCTTTTAAACTGTTCACCATCGATGAACATATGTTCAACACTAATGAACAATGAGTTTTTATGCGGATGCTCCAAACATTGGTTGATTCCGATTCAAAAGCCAAGCTTTTGGAAAAGCTTTTTGAAAGGCCAAACGCGTCTTTCTCCGTATCAGAATTGGGAAGGCTCGCAGGCCTGTCCAAGGCATCCGTCTCAAACATAGTCACGGAATGGCAAAAAGCGGGCTTGGCGCTCTCAACACATGAGGGCAGGAACAAAATGGTTTACATAAACAACAAGTTTTACCTCCTCCCTGAACTGAAAAGGATTTTCGAGAAAACGAAGGATTTCCAGAAGCCCTTGCTCCAAGAGCTCAGGAAAATGCCGAGCCTCAAAAACAAGGAAGTGAAGGCCATAATCGTATTCGGCTCGAGGGCAAGGAAAGACTTCACTCATTACTCCGATTTTGATGCCCTTGTCGTGATAGAGGACAGCAACAGCAATGTGTCTGAAAGAATCATGGAAGAATCCGTAAAAGCATCCGGAAAAACAGGAATAAGGTTCTCGCCGGTAATAATGGGCAAAAAGGACTTCAAGGGCAGATGGAAAGAAAAAGACAAGTTCCTGCAAAACATACTGGCAGAAGGCAAAACACTTAAAGGGGGCAAATGGATTGAGCACGCACAAGCATCACGCTGACCTCGCAAGCGAACGCTATCATGTAGCGGAAGAACAATTCGAGGAAGAAAATTACCACACCGCAGCGCACCTCTATATCAACGCGGCAATAAATTACCATAATGCCATTTGCCAGAAATTCCTCAAACAAATACCCTCGCACAAACAGCATTCCGACACGAGCTACTTCGATGAACTCAGAAAGCCGCTGGGCTCCGAACTCCAAAAATACATGGACGCCCACAAATTCCTCATCGGTTACAAGAGCCAAGCGGATTATGGAACGGAGCTCTCATTCAATATTGCAAAACAAATCCAGAGAAGGGCAAGAACAATAAAGGAAATATCAGAAGCTCTGCTGTAAAACCATTATTTTTAGGCACTACAATGCGTTTTGAAGCAGGCAAAACACCGGTTTTCGTTAGGCACCACATGTTTTGCCCCGCATTAAACCGATTATCAGCAAAACAGCACAGCAGCCCCCAGTAGTATGAGAGCACAAATGTCCGTTATGCTTTATATAAAAACGCCGCTGTGAAACCTAGTATAACGCGGAAAGCGGCGGGAAAAATCCTGAAAGCAGCCCTATAATCACGGCGAGCGCGAGGCTCGCTACGGCGTAGGAAACGTATTCCGTGCCTTCATCGAAAAAGTTTTTCTTGCCGCCCAGGTCAAGGAACGCGTTTTTCCCCATTTTTGAGCCGCCCGCAATCGCGAGCAGAAGCGGCAAAACCGCCACAACAGAATAAATTTCATTTCCGGTGAAATTGCTTCCGATAACCATTCCAGCGAAAAACATCAGTACGAACCCCGCGCGCCCGAAAAAGGACGCGGAAAGCAGGAATATTGCGAGCGTGAGCACCGCAAGCTCCATGGCCTTGTTGGGGAAATAAGCGGGCAACGGCTCGGTGAAAACGTTTACCGCAATTATTCCAAGCACGTAAAGCGCGAGCGCGTAAAAGGTTTTCAGCGCGCCCTCAAGGTCCATGCCTTTTCACCCTGAATCCGAAGCCGCGAGAACCGCGGGGTTCCACGCGAGGCCCAGGTTTTCCTTCGAGGCGCTGATGCAGAGCTTCGCG
>DASRUO010000140.1:0-17912 GCA_035655375.1 archaeon
CACGCCTGAAAGCACGCTTTTATTGTAGGTTTTTTTCACGGCGCGCGCAATCAGCCCTTCAGCGGCATTGCCGGCATCAATGTCCACGCCGGCCTTTTTGTAGGAACTCATGCCTTAAACCTTTTCTTCCAGTAAGAGCACACTTCCTCGGTTTTCTTCACTGCAAGCCCGACATACGTTTCAGGGTTTTCAAGCAACTGCTTTTCCTTTCTGGAAAACTTTTTCAGGAAAGGCGCCAATTCGGGGTCGCGCTGCGCGAGCCCTGAAATGCTTTTGCCGGATTGCTCCGCCTTCACGCTTAAATTCCTGACGGCCTCGTGCGCGTCCGCGTGGCCGTGCTTTGCAAGGAGTATGTACAACGGCTCCGCAACGATTGACCCGCGCGCGGCATCAAAGTTTTTCTTCATCGAGGCGCGGTCAACCGCAAGGTCTGAGGAAACGCTTTCAAGCCTTTCCGCGCAGACAAGCAAGCCTATGAACAGCTCCGGAATGAAGCGGCTGCTAGCGCTGTTTGTGAGGTCGCGCTGGTGCTCGGAAATTGAATCCATGTAAAAAGTGATTGAGCGCGGCATGAATTCCTTCCACAGGCTTTTCACGTTTTCAAAGCTTATCGGATTCCTCTTGTGCGGCATCGTGCTTGAACCAACTTGCTTTGAGGCGAAGCCTTCCATTACCTCTGAAATTTCCGAGCGCTGCAGGTGCCTCATGTCATCGGAAAAGTTCGCCAAAACAGTGAAAGCCTCAATCACGGAGTGAAGCAAGTCAAGCATTGATTCAGGCTCCACAACCTGCGTTGAATGCCTTCCAGCCTTCAGGCCCAAATCATTCATTATGTCCTGTTCAAGCTTTAAGGGGCTTTTCACGAGGAGCGAGGACGCATTGTACGAGCCGACTGCTCCGGAAAATTTCCCCTCAAGGTTTTCCGCGCACCATTCAATGGAACTCATGCTCCTTCCGAGCCTGTTGATGTGGGAAGCCATCGCGAACCCGAAAGTTATGGGTTCCGCGTGCTGGCCGTGCGTGCGCCCTATCTGCAGGGTTTTCTTTTCCCTTAATGCAATTTTAATCCACTGTTTCAGGAGCCTTTTAAGCTCCGGAAGCACAAGTTCCTGCACTGATTCCTTGAGGCGCAAAGCGTTCGCGGTGTCAACAATGTCGTAAGAGGTCGCGGAGAAATGGATGAAAGGCCTTGCCTCTTTCGAAACCTTTGAGCGCAAAACATTCACGAGCGCGCGGACATCATGCTTTATTCGCTTTTCTTCCGCGTAAACTTGTTCCGCCTTCACCGTGCGCGCCGCCTTTTCAACCTCTTTCGCGATTTTGCGGCTGCACAAACCTTGTTTTGAAAGGGCTTTCACCAGCGCCGCCTCAACCCTCGCCTGATACGCGATGCGCGCGTTTTCAGAGTAAAATGGCTCCGCGCGCTTCCGCAAGGCGGAATCCAGATAACGGTAATCAAGTGGGGAGAAAAAATCGTATTTATCCATCGGCACCGATAAAATTGCGGTTAAAGGATTTTTAACGGTAATGTTTTACTGAAAGCGGGCAACGTTTGGGATTTATTTTATCAGATGCTTCACCAGGCCAACCTGTTTAGGGTTTGCGGCATAACCCCGCGCCCTGAACCATCGTTGCCTGACATCGCCAGGCAAAAATTTCTGGGGCCCGCGTTCCTTCCAGAAAGTCTGTGACACGTTCAGGACAATCTTTTTAGCCCCGAATTCGCTGACGGCGAAATCTTCCAGAAGCCCCAAAAAATGTTTCCCGTGATGCCCCCTGAACCGCCTTAAAAGCCCTATCTTTCTCAGCTCAACCTCTTCAGCCGTGTTGAGCCGCAGGAAGCCGAAGCCGATTATTTCATGCTCCCCGCGTTCGGTGCCCGGCGCCTTAAGCACTAAAACCCTTGAGTTGCTTTTAAAGGCTTCTTCCAGGCTCGGAGGGTGAACGCCGAAAGCCTCAAGCGGCCCCATGCGCTCGCTGAAGCTGATTATTTGTTTGAGCTCTTTCCCTGTTGCCGGCCCGACAAACACGCCCATTGGCATCAGCTTACTGCCCTGCGCCCTTTTCAAGGAACGCCTTGTAAGAGTGCATCACTTCCTCAATATTGGGCGCTTTCCAGCGCCTTTCGCCGATCCACGCCTCGCACACGCTTTTGTACATGCTGGAAACGATTTCCTTAAGCTCCGGGGGCAAAGGCTGCGGTGCGGGCCACGAGGATTTTTCAACGCCGGATTTTTTCGCGGATTCAAGCTCCGCGTACCAAGGAGTGCTTTTGTAATAATCCCTGCACACCTGCTTGCTTACGTGGATTCCGTTCCACAAAAACCGGTCCTCATCAAGCGTTCCGCACACATCAACAAGCATCAATTCATTTTTCGGCGTAACCGCGAACTCGACCTTTCCGTCCGCGTGTTCAAGGCCTAAACCCTGCGCCTTTTCCGAAATGAAATCGTTTATGTTGAGCGCGGTTTCCTTCAGTTCGTATAATTGCTCCTCGGAAATTTTTGAAATCTCAAGCGCCTCATCCCATGAAAGGTAGCGATCTGTGGGCTCAAGCTTCGTGCTGACGTCCATTAACGGCTTTTCAAGCCTTTGCCCCGGCTGCGGCGCTTCGCTCAATCCAAGGTCATCGAGTGAAATCTCGCCCGATTCAAGGCGCCTGAAAACCGAACTTCCTGAAGGCAGGGAATTCCTGAAAATCACTTCCAGAGGCACCAGATAGTTGCGGGTTTCCTCGAAAATCTGGTTGTTTTGCGGCATTAAAACGCGCACGAGGAAAACCTCCATCTTATTGCCTGAGGCAAGCTTCCTGAAATGTGTCTTTATTTCAAACTTTTTTTCAAGTTCCTTGAAATTGTAGGCGGCCTGCCTGCACAGCGCCTCGCCCTTGCCCGGAATCGTGTCCGGCATTTTTCCGTAATCGAAAACGCTGTAATCATCCGTAAACTCGAAAACGCCCACGCCCATGGCGTCTTCCACGGCCTCTTTTTCAACGATGAGGTTTTTCACGGAGCCCAATTCAAACCACCAATAAAATTAGAAGGGTTCGGTTTAAAAATGATTGATATCCGGGTCAATGAAAAACCGGAAAATTCATTGCCCTTTCTTCATCCCTTCAAAATTTTAATTTCAGGCCTCGGCTGAAGGCCTTGAAGGCGTCACATCGTTGATTTTTTTCGCGGCAGTCTGCCTCATCGCGGAAAGCAGGCCGGAATGCGTGCCTGAAAGGTTCAGGAGTTCCAATGCCGCGAGCGCCGCATTTTTGTGGTTGTTCAAGCCCACAGCGTAAGAGCCCTGGAGCATGTCGAAAACCTTGAGTGAGTCCTGCTTTTTCGAGCCCTCCTTTACCGGAACAATTATCGTGATGTTCTGCGTTTTCGGCACCTTTTTGCCAACCTTTACAAACTCAATGAAAACCCTTGAATAATCGTGCTTTTTCGAGTTTTTCGCGAAAATGAAGGGGATTTTGTTTTCCTCCATGAAGGATTTGCATTTCTCGGAATATTTTTTTTCCTCGCCCGTTTTCTTCACCACAAGCGCAATCTGCTTGAAGCCGTGCAGATAGTTGGAGCAGAGCCTCACTGCCTCGGAAGTTTTTCCGACCCCGACAGTTATAACAGGAACGTCCGGCGGCATCTGCAGCGCTGAAATGTAAGAGTCAAGGCCTGAAAAAGCGGCATCACACGGGAGCCCTATCACCGGGTTAAGCCTTTTCGAGGCAATAACGCCGGGCAAAGCGGCGCTCAGGCCAGCGCCCGCAATGAATATTGAGGCGTTGGTGTTGTTGATTTCAAATTCAAGCTCTTTAGGCGTTTTGTGCGCGCTCAAGACCTTGAACTCGTAGGAAATGCCGGTTTTCTTGAGTTGTTCAAGCAGCGGCCTGAAAACAGGTTCATCAGAGGCGGAACCGAAAACAATGAAAACGTCAGCCATTTGAACCCAGTAAGATATTTCCAGCTAAAGGCTTTTAAAGGCTAAAAATAATACTTTTAAAATGAAGGCTTTTGAGCTGAACGTGCCGAAAGTTTTGCTTGTAGACTTTGACGGCGTGATAAGCGATTTGCGGAGTTCTGACCCGGCAAAGCGGAAAATAAATCCGCAGGCAATGGAAAGGGTCGCGCAGCTTGCAAATGCCGGCTACAGGATTGCGTTCATCACTGGCCGCGAGGGCAGCCAGCTTTTCGGCGAAGGCTCGCTTTTTGAAAGCCTGAAAAAATATGGGATTGAAGACAAGGTTTTGGTTTACGGCGCGCGCGGGCTTTACCTTGTGAGGCCGGACCGCACGCAGGCTTACACCCCTGAAGGGGAAAGGTTTCTGGGGCAGAGGGACAAAATAACAAAATTTTTTAAGGACCAGATTGCCGAGCACAATGAAAATATCCTCCTTGATAACAGCATTAGTGAAGCCAAACAAAATGAAATGCTGATTAAAGTGAAGAGATGGGAAAAGGAAGGCGCGCATAGTGGCATGCTCCAGTTGTGGTATGAGCCGGTTACTGAAGGAATGGACTCAAAGGCGAGGGCGTCCCGCGTGAGGGGGCTTGAAAACGTTATCCGCATCATTGCGCACAGGCTTGAATTGCATTATGATTTGAGGCTTGAAATCCAGAGGGTCGGCAATGAAGGCGTCAACATACTGCCGGAAGCCGCGAGCAAGGCTGTCGGGATGAGGAACGCGATTAAAGCCCTTGTGCTGGAAAGCCGCGTTGTCGGCGGCGAAGTTCCCGCGTATTTCATCGGGCGCGCTTTCGGCGACAGCCCAGAGGATTTGAACATGGCGAAACACAGGCGCGTGAAGTTCGTGCACGTGAAAAACCCGCAAGAGTTCATCAAAAACACGCGCTTTCTCGCGGCAAGAATGTTCCATCAGGGCGGCCGCAGGCCTTTGTTTGCCGCAGCGAAATGGGCGAACAAAGCAATCAAAAGGTTTAAGGTCTGAAGCCGCGCAACCGAATTTAAAACATTTGCAGCATGACATTCTCCCACCCCTAAAGGGGTGGGTTTCCCAACATTTATTGAGGATGTCCTTTTATCCGTCAACCCCCAAGGGGGCTTTTGGTCAAACTTTTTAAAAGTTTGCGGAATCCCGGTGGGATTGGGTTGTTAAAGTTGCGGAAAAGTGCCAATGCTGCGGGTTTCATTTCAAGCGTTTTTAGGGGCAAGACTGCGCTTAAGGGTTCGGTTTAAAAAAAGCCTGTTCGTCTTATTTTTGGGGTTAAAGATTGGCAGGCACAGTGATTATAGGTTCGCAGTTCGGCGACGAGGGCAAGGGAAAAGTCACTGATTTTTACTCGGACAAGGCGGACTTGGTTGCACGGTTTCAGGGCGGAAACAATGCGGGCCACACGGTTGTTGCCGGAGGCAAGACCCTGAAATTCCACCTCTTGCCGAGCGGCGTTGTGCAGGGGAAAAGGATTCTCATAGGCGCCGGCGTTGTTTTGGACCCGCGGGTTCTGGAGAAAGAGCTTGAAGCGCTGAAAGGCAAAAAAATTGATTTGGGCATTGACCCGAGGTGCCACATTATAATGCCGTGGCACAACCTTTTGGATGAAGGGCGCGAGGGCAGCAGGAGCGGCACCAAGATAGGCACGACAAAGCGCGGAATAGGGCCGTGCTATGCTGACAAGGCCGAACGCATCGGCGTGCGCTTTGAGGACTTGATTGAGGATAAAAGGCTGAATGAAAAAATCTCGGAAATTTTTCCCGTGAAGAAAGCCATCCTCGAAAAAGTTTACGGAATTAAAGTGCCTTTCACAGCGGAAAAGGTTTTCTCCGAGTATTCAAGGCTCGGAAAAAAGTTCAGGCCTTTCCTAAGCGATGTGAGCCTTGAAGTGTGCGATTCAATGGATGCCGGAAAAAGCGTCTTGTTTGAGGGCGCGCAGGGAACTTTTTTGGACAACGATTTCGGAACCTATCCTTTTGTCACAAGCTCGCACCCGCTTTCAGGAGGCGTATCAATCGGAATCGGGATGCCACTGAACAGGATTGGCAGAATTATAGGCATCGTGAAGGCTTACACAACGCGCGTCGGCTTCGGGCCTTTCCCCACCGAATTGAAGGATAAAACAGGGGAGCATTTGGTTGAAAAGGGGAACGAGTTCGGCACAACAACGGGGAGGAAGAGGCGCGTTGGCTGGCTTGACCTGCCGATGTTGCGCACCTCGATGAGGCTGAACGGCTTCACGGAGCTTGCAATCACCAAGCTGGATGTTTTAAGCGGCCTGCCGAAAATAAAAGCGGCGGTAAGCTACGGTGTCGGCGGCAGGGAAATAAAATTTTTCCCCTACAGCAACAAGGGCATTGAAAAGGCGGTTCCGGTTTACAGGGAGTTTGAGGGCTTTAAAATTTCCGGCGCGGAGAAAAAGTATCCGGACCTTGACGCGAACGCGCGGAAATACCTTGAATTCATTGAAAAGGAAATCGGCGCGCCCGTGAAGCTTGTATCCGTCGGCGCGGGGCGCGAGGAAACGGTTCTGAGATAAATTAAGCTTTCCATTACCCAATCTCTTTATTGCCAGAGCCGATAAGGCGTTCAGTTATTTTATCAACAACATTTTGTAGTTCAGGAAAAGAAGCACCCGGATTTTTACGGACTGAATCCATAAACTCCGTAAACGCCTTTGAACGCAGAAGCACCTCTTCCATGCGGATGTCATCATCTCCGCCCTTGAATACAAAGTATCTCTCTTTAAGTCTGCGCTCAAGGGCGCCAATTGCATGGCGCATCACGATATCTTTCACAGAAACCTTGCCCGGAACTTTAGCTTCCGGGTCTTTATTTAATGCCTCATCCCTGCGGGCCGACATCAAAACCTCATGCGTAAAATCATCACGTGGAAAAATTTTCCGGGAATCCAGTTGAAACAGGATATTATTAATTTCCCTTACCCTTTCTTCAACGCCCCTATATTCTTCAGGGCTCAGTGCCTTAAACCCCCTCCTCTTCACGCACTCACCCCGCACTTTCCTTCCTGCGGCCGTGGAGTTCGCGCTGGATTTCAATGAAGACTTTCTGGAATGATTCAATGAATTCCCCCGCCTTGCGGCCGAACAGCGGCTTCAGCATTTCAACGGCTTTAGCCTTGCCCTTCTCGCTCACAAGGAGGAGGTTGATTAAGCCTTTCTCTTCCTTCAGCAGCTCAACGAAAGCTTTCCTCTGCACCGCGGAAACGCCTTTCATTGAAAGCGCCTTTTCAAGCGCGAACTTCGCGCTTTCATCAACTTCTTCTTTCACAAGCTCAAGCAGCTTTGCCTTGCCTGCCGCGCGCCTCGCGGAAACCTTTCTCCCTATTTCGGAGGCCTTTTCCTCCAGCTCTTTCCTTGAAACCGAAACCATACAAACAGAAAAAGGGCGAAAGCATTAATAAAGATTAATTCCCGCAGAATAAGGATTATAGTAAACCAAGAAAGTTTTGCAGTAGTTCGGCTTGGTTTACTAGATAGCAAACCTGAAAATATTGGCGAAATATTTTATTGGTTTGCTATAACGCGGGATGCAAAGAGAATGGGATAATCTATATGGGCAACCTCTTTGAGGCGCCAGTCTTGGCCATTCGGAGATATATTTATAACCTTCTAAAGAGGAAGTATAATTATGCGGAAAACAAAAGAGTATAATTTTCTGGTCCTGATAGAACAGGATTCCGACGGCTTGTTTGTGGCAAAAGTGCCTGACATACGCGGCTGTTATACGCAGGGAAAAACCGTTGCACAGGCAATGGAGAGGATAAAAGAGGCCATACAGGTTTGCCTTGAGGCTGACGAACTCGAGCCAACCACTTCAAAATTCATTGGCGTGCAGAATGTCGAAGTAAGAGTCTGATTCAATGCCCCGCCTGACACCAATTTCCGGCAGGGAAATGTGCAAGCTGCTTGAAAAAATCGGTTTTTCCAGAGTTCACCAAGTAGGCAGCCATGTAAGATACATCCACCCGGACGGCAGGAGGACTGTCGTGCCAATCCACGGAAACGAGGACATCGGAATCGGCATATTGAAAGAGATACTCAAGCAAGCTGAAATTTCTAGGAAAAATTTCGAAAAACTTAGGCGTTAAACCCCAGCACAGTGCAACTACAATATTAGAAAATAACCCGAAAAACACCGTAATAAGCGTTATCCTTCAGAAATTAATCCTTATTCGCAACCCTTATTAAAGATTAATCCCCAATTCTATTGCCTTTAAAAAAGGCGGATGGTGGGCTTAATTGTTTGAACAGCATCTCGGCTACTTGAAGAAGCATGACACCGACATTTACCGTTTCCTTGAAGAGGAAAAGAAAAGGCAGATGGAAGGCTTAGAGCTTATACCCTCTGAAAACCTCGTTTCTCAGGGCGTGCTTGAAGCGCTCGGCTCGGTCGCTACAAACAAGTACTCTGAAGGATATCCCGGCAAAAGGTATTACGGCGGGAATGAAATAATTGACAAAATTGAAAACCTCGCTATTGAGCGCGCGAAAAAGCTTTTCAAGGCGGAGCATGTGAATGTGCAGCCCAACTCCGGAAGCCCGGCAAACATGGCGGTGTATTGGGCCTTGATGGAACCGGGCGACACCGCGCTTGGAATGAAGCTCACCGAAGGCGGGCACCTTACTCACGGGCATCCCGTGAATTTTTCGGGAAAGCTCTACAAATTCCTGCAATACGGCGTGAAAAAGGAGGATGAACTCATAGATTATGACGCGGTTGCGGAAATGGCTGCGGCTGAAAAGCCCAAGCTCATACTTTCAGGCTTCACGGCATACCCCAGAAAAATTGATTTCAAAAAATTCAGGAAAATCTGCGACGAGGCAAACGCGGTTTGCATGGCTGACATAAGCCACATCGGCGGCCTCTGCGCAACAGGAGTCCATGAAAACCCGGTGCCTTATTTTGATGTCGTCACTACAACCACGCATAAAACCCTGCGAGGCCCGAGGTCCGCAATCATAATGTGCAAAAACGAGTTTGCGGAAAAAATCGACAAGGCGGTTTTCCCCGGCCTTCAGGGCGGCCCGCACGAGCACGTGATTGCGGCAAAAGCAGTAGCTTTCAAGGAGGCGCTTGCCCCGGAATTCAGAAAATACGCGGAGCAGATAGTGAAGAACGCGAAAAAGCTTGCGCAGACGCTGAATGAAAACGGCCTGAGGCTCGTTTCCGGCGGCACTGACACGCATTTGATGCTTGTTGATGTGACTCCTTTCGGAATCACGGGCAAGGAGGCCGAAAAAGCGCTTGAAAAATGCAACATTTACTGCAATAAAAATACGATTCCTTTCGATACGCGCTCGCCGTGGAACCCCAGCGGGATAAGGATTGGAACGCCCGTGCTCACAACCCGCGGAATGAAGGAAAAGGAAATGGAAATTGTCGGCCAGCTTATAAGCGATGCCCTGCACAATTCAAGGGACGAGGCAAAGCTCGCGGAAATCAAAAAGAAAGTGGTGAAGCTGTGCAAAGGGTTTGTTTATTACAAGTGATTTTCAAAAGCTTAGGGGAAAGTGAATCGGTTTGCCTGCAAAAATAAATGATTTTCAAAAAGCCGATGGAAAGTGACTTTGTTTGCCTGCGAAAATAATTGACGGCGCGAAAATCGCGGAAAAAATGCTTGCGGGCGTGAAAAAAGAGGTTGCCGAGCTTAAAGGCAAGGGAATTATCCCGAAGCTGGTTGTTGTGCAGGCCGGAAATGATGAGGCCTCAACCATTTACGTGAACAAGAAGCACAAAACCTGCGCGCAGCTCGGAATCGCATCAGAAGTGAAGCGCTTTTCCGGAAATATAACCTATGAAGAATTCATTTCTGAAATTGAAAAATTGAATAATGACAGAAGCGTTCACGGGATTTTGGTGCAAAGCCCTCTTCCAAAGCACTTGAGCGGCAAAAAAGTGTACGAAACAATAAGCATTGAAAAGGATGTTGACGGCTTCCACCCTTTCAACCACGGGAAAAACCTTTTGGAGAAAGAGGGAATGGAGCCGGCAACGCCGAAAGGAATAATGCGACTGCTGCAGGAAACAAAGGTTAAGCTTGAGGGGAAAAACGCCGTGGTTATAGGCAGGAGCAACATCGTGGGCAAGCCCGTGGCGCTCATGCTGATAAATGCGGGGTGCACCGTTACTGTTTGCAACAGCAAAACGAAAAGCCTAGCGGGCTTCACGGAAAAAGCCGACATTCTTATTGCCGCCGCCGGAAAGCCGAAGCTCGTGAAGGCCGGAATGGTGAAGAAAGGCGCGATAGTGATTGATGTCGGCACCACAAAAATGAGGAGCGGCAAGCTTTGCGGAGACGTTGACTTTGAAAACGTGGGGAAAAAAGCCGGATGGATTACGCCTGTCCCGGGCGGCGTGGGGCCGATGACGATTGCCTCGCTGATGCAGAACACTGTAAAAGCATGCAGGCAAATTGAAGGAATCTGAAATGCACAAACTGAAAATCGGCGTGCTCGGTTCAACTAAAGGGACTGACCTGCAGGCAATAATTGACGCGATTGAACGCTTGGAGCTGAACGCGGAAATTGTTTTGGTTGCCTCGGACAAGGAGAACGCGTTCATCCTTGAGCGCGCGAAAAAGCACGGCATTGAAACAATGCACATTGACTACAGGGCGCACCCGCAGAGGGAAAAGGCGGAGGAAAAAATAATTGAAAGACTTAAGCAGCACAGCGTTGACTTGGTTCTGCTCATCGGGTTCATGAAAATCCTCACGCCGCACTTTATACACAAATTCAGGCACAGGGTCTGGAACATCCACCCGAGCCTCCTGCCGAAATACGCCGGCGGAATGAATTTGGATGTCTATGAAGAGGTTTTGCGCAACAAGGAGCATGAAACGGGCTGCACCCTGCACGAGGTTTCGGAAAAGGTTGATGCGGGAAAAATAATAATGCAGAAAAAGGTGAAAATCGCGCACGGGGAAACGCCTGAAACCCTGAAGGAAAAGGTGCAGAAGCTCGAGCAGGAATGCTTTCTGGAAGCGATTAAAATGGTTAGCGATGGAAAGCTGAAAATCGGTTTAACAACTTAAAACTTTTTATACCATTTTTCATACTGTTTGTGGTTGCCGACAAAATGGATGAATTTTGTCCTGGAAATTTCATCAATTTCAAAAGCTATTCTGCACTGCCCAACTTCTTCAACAAGAAAACGCGATGAATGCAGGCTTCTTGAATGCAAAGGCTGCTCCATTTGGTCAATTTTATTCATTATCTGCTTTTGAATCTGCTTATCAAATTTTTTGAAAAAACAATCCCACCCGGGCTTAAGCACAACAGTCCAAGGGGTTAATTCCAAAAAATCACCTGTATTTTGAAAACGCTTCTTCTTTGCCCAAATACTTCAAGCCTTTCCTCTTCATCTCAGCCTTTTCATGCATGATTTTGCGGCCAACCATTTCCAACTCCATGTCCTTTATGATGGAATATTCTTTGTTAAGCGCAAAAACACCCATCCGCAAAGCGTCGGTCTTGGACCTTGCAAGGCCAAGCTCAACAGCTTTTTCAAGAATCAACTCAGGGGCGCCTTCAATCTGAACGGTAGTCCTCATGGAATTATGCCTCCCATTTATGCATCAATTATGCATCAAACCACTATAAAAACATATTCTATGCTTCTGTGAGAAGCCAGAAATCATTAAAAATGCTTTTTGGCATGAAAATATATTATTGTGGGTCAAATGAAGGTTAAAACAGCGCTGATTTCCGTTTCGGACAAAACCGGCCTCGCTGAATTCGCGGGCGCGCTCGCGAAGAACGGCGTGAAAATAATTTCATCCGGCGGCACATTCAAGGCCCTCAGCGATGCCGGAATCAAATGCGTGAAGGTCGAGGATTTCACGGGCTTTCCTGAAATGCTTGAAAGCCGCGTGAAAACCCTGCACCCGAAAATCCACGCCGGAATACTCGCGAAAAGGAACAAGGAGCATCTTGCACAGTTGGAGAAAAACGGGTTTGAAACCATTGATTTGGTTGTTGTAAATTTGTATCCTTTCAAGGAAACCGTTTCAAACCCTAAAGTTAAGCTCGAGGACGCGGTTGAAAACATTGACATCGGCGGTCCCACGCTGATAAGGGCGGCGGCGAAAAATTCTGAAAGCGTTGCGGTGCTTGTGGAGCCAAGCCAGTATGAAAATGTTTTGAAGGAGCTGAAGGAAAACAATTTTTCACTTTCAGAAAAAACACTGAAAGAATTGTGCGTTGCGGCCTTTGAGCACACGGCTTTTTATGATTCGATTGTGTCTGAATTCCTGCGCAGAAAATTCGGCACGGAAAAGTTTCCCGCAAGGCTTTCAATAGGGCTTGAAAAGGTTTCCACGCTGCGCTACGGGGAAAACCCGCACCAGAATGCGGCGCTCTACAAAATGCCTTTGGAAAATTCAGGGATAGTGAACGCGAAACAGCTTAACGGGAAAGAGCTTTCATTCAACAACTTTTTTGACGCGGATGCAGCTGTGAAGCTGGCGGCGGAATTCAAGGAGCCCGCCGCTGTGATTGTAAAGCACGCTAACCCGTGCGGCGCCGCAGCCGCTTCAACGCTTTCTGAAGCGTTCAGGAAGGCGCTTGAATGCGACCCTGAAAGCGCTTTCGGCGGCATTATAGCGCTGAACAGGGAATGCGATTTGGCGACGGCGATGCAGATAACGGCTTTTTTCAATGAGGTTATAATTGCCCCATCCTTTGAGGAAAAAGCCCTTAAAGAGCTTGAAGGGAAGAAGAATCTGCGCGTACTGGAACTCAAAAACACGGGTGAAAAGGCTGGAACGCTTGAATTGAAGCGCGTGGAAGGCGGAATTCTCGTGCAGGAAAGCGATTCAGTGGGGGAGCGGGCGGAAGGAGTAGTAGTGGCTGCGGCAGAGGGCGGCAGGAAAAAGCCAGCAGCTGCAGCAGTAGCAGCAACAACCCAAAATGAATGGAAAAATGTTTCCAACGCGAAAGCCTCAAAAGGAGAGGTTGAAAGCCTTGAATTCGCGTGGAAAGTGGCAAAGCACGTGAAAAGCAACGCCATTGTAATTGCGAAAAACAACGCGACAATCGGCCTGGGCGTGGGGCAGACTTCGCGCATTAAATCGGTTGAATTGGCGCTTAAGCAGGCCGGAAAAAAGGCTGAAGGCGCTGTGCTGGCTTCCGACGGCTTTTTCCCTTTCCGTGACTCAATTGATTTGGCCGCCAAGGCAGGCATTAAGGCGATTGTGGAGCCCGGCGGCAGCGTGAAGGATAATGAGGTTGTTGCCGCGTCGAAAGAGAAAAAAATTGCGCTTTATTTCACCGGCGAAAGGCACTTCAGGCATTAAAAAGCCCGATATAAAATTTTAAAATCCGATAAACTTCAGCGCTAGCCGCTGCCGCCTGAACTTCCGCAATCAATGGTGCAATTAAGCGAGTTTTCTCCCAAAGAAGTTTCGCAAATATTGTTGCCGCACACAGCGGTTGGCGGCTCGCTGATTGCGCATTCAATGCCAGTATCAAAAGTGATTGACTTCGGCGAACTTGAGCTTGACTGCAAATCAACTACAGGGTAAAGCCTTCCGAACAACGGCAGGCACTGCCCAATTTCAATCCCTGGGCCGCTTGAAAGGCTGCCGTTCTGCACCATATAACCGAAATCGCCGGAACCTATTTTCGAAACTAAGTCTTTGATGTCAGAACTGGTGTCAAACATTGCGTCAACGTTCACGCCGATTTTTTCCTGTACGGTTGCAAGCTTGCCGCTTGGAAGCGTAATCTGCTGATTAATCAGGACAGGCAGCTGCGCATCGGTTAGGGCGTTCACATCGTTCACGCCGTCAAGGCCGGCTAAAAGCTCATAGCTGCCAATATTGGAACTGAGTGAAACGTTGTATTGCTTTGAACCGGCCCCTCCCGTTACCGCACCTTTCTCCTTGACTACAATATCTATTTTTTCAGCCCTTTCCGGTATGCTGAAACCGACGCCGCCGTCGTTTCCGAGGAGATAAACGCCGGTGCCGAAGTCGGTGAAAGCAGCCTGCATAAAATTTGTGGAACTGCCGGAAGTCAGGCTGAAAAGCCTGCGGTAACTGCTGGTGTTAGGGAATTTTACCACATCAACATCAGATGAAAAATAGGTTAGGTTGCTGTTAGGAAAAGGCCCGAGGTTTCCGCCATCTCTTGCGTCAATAAATATGTTATAATCAGTCACATAATTTGTTATGTTGTTGGGTGTCTTCACTGTAAAATCGGCGACAAAAAATGTTTCTGCATCAGAAAATCTCTGGTCAATGTACTCAAAGTCTGTGTTTTGAGGGACGTAGTATTTTACAAGCTGGCTATATAATTC
Organism: archaeon; assembly: GCA_035655375.1. GTDB lineage: Archaea > Iainarchaeota > Iainarchaeia > Iainarchaeales > Iainarchaeaceae > DASRUO01. The sequence goes on from DASRUO010000140.1 coordinate 14,267, forward strand.
GTTGTCGGAATCAGGCAGGTAAGTTCCGTGGAAAAACAGGCTGGAACTGTAAGCGGCTGTAATAATTGGTTGCCTTTTCAGTAAAAGCCACAGCTTTCCAGTAATAGTGTTATACTTTGGCACATAATATATTCCAAATTCATTAGGCAATCCAACATTCAAGTCGTAACCCGTAAAATCGTTAGACAAAAACAACAAGCCGTAAGTGGAGGTATTGCTTGCGTTGCCTTGAGTATTGTAGATGTAGGGCCCCAGCTCGAAGGTTTCTGGATTAAATTCCCTTAACTCTAACACCACATCAACCTTCACAAACATTGTTTCATCCCCGCTTATGGTTGAGCTGCCATTATCCTGCCTTTCGAACCTGAAAGTCACGCCGTCAATTGTAAACAGCTCTCCGGGGCTGAGCTCATTATCCTGCCCACCGACAGCCACATCCCTAATTGACAACTTACCGTTTGAAGACGTTGTCTGGATTATCTTCCATTGCCTCCCGTTAACAAAATCACCGGTTTTTACCATTACATCATAATCGAAACTCGAGGTTTTTCCAACTGTGCCCGCGCCTGTGGCAAACCTCATGCTGTACCAAAATTCCTTCCCATCAAGCATGAATGTCCCGCCAGAATTTGTGTCACTTAATTCGAGGTAAAAGGGGATTTTGCTTGTGTACACGGTGCCACCACTTGCCCAATCAGGATACTCAAGGCCTCCCCTTGAACTTGGATTAAGCCCCGACACGCCATTGCCGATTTTAATGCCTGTCCTTCTTGCCTTTGCCTCGAACCCCAAAAATTCAACGTTCACGAACTCTTTTCCGGGCGTTCCTGCAGGAAAGCTGCTGCCGAACACTGCGGGCTTTCCGGTCTTGCCCGTAATGGACTGGTTAATTCTTGTGGCGTAAAGCGGACCGTTGGAAGTTGAAGAATCAGCCCATCTTTCCGCATTGTTAGATACTTTGAATCCGACAATTTCACCGTTTGAATTGGTTCCGATGCTCGCAACGTAACCTAAAAACCCTGAAGGATAACCCTCTCCATCAACGATTTTGAACAGCTTTTCAGTTGCCGGAGGCGTGATGATTTCAGTTTTTTCGGTGCTTTGAATTGTCAAGTATGCAACATTGTCACCTTCAGCATTTGACTGTTCAACCAAGTCCAAGGTTACTTTTGTTTTTCCAGAAGAAGACACCTGTGTAATGCCTTCACTAATGGTCATTGACTCGCCGGAAATCGTATTATTAGTTTTATCAATCTGCAATAATATGGTCAGGTCAATCGCTGGCACCCCTGTTGTAGAATTTACGTAAACTTTTTCGATGCCAATTATCAGACCGCTGGAAGTGGTTATTTCATCTCCAGCTTTAACCACAAAGCTTTCGCCTGAAACACCGCAGTCGCTGGGGCAGGAGTAAGAATCCTCGGTTTCATCGCAGACGCCGTCGCCGCAGAAAGGCTCAATTGTAATGCAGTCCTCGGGGCAGGTTTCGGAGTTTTCATTTTCCTCGCAGATGCCGTTGCCGCAGGTGGATGGCTGCCCGCCGCTTGAAACAGTGATGTAAACAGAATCATTGCTTGAAACAATCAGCTTTTCCGCGCCGCCTGAAAGTCCGTCACTGGTTGAGGCGGTGAAAGCGTAATTGCCGGGCAAAATGTTCAAAGAAGCGTAGCCGTCCTGATTGGTCTGCGTGGAAGTGTTCAGCGTGCCGTTGATGTTGGTCCACTTGGAGTTTGCGCCTGAACCGAGATTATAATTCGAGTAAGCGTAAACGTAAGCGTTCGGAACGGGCTGGCCCCGCTCGTTGTAAACGTAAACATTGGCCTGAACGGTTGGGTCCTGCACACAGCCAGCAAAAAAAAGGGTTAAAGCGATTAAAGCGGGAATTAAGAAACTTAATTTCATGAAATAGTAAAATGCGCCGAAGTATTTAAACTTTTGTTAACTATGGGCTTTGCTCCTAAATAGCGTTCTGCTCCTTTATTCACCCTTTTCGGAGAATTTAAGAGCAAAGCTTTAACTATCGTGAAGGGAAAACAGGCTAATTATCCGGCAATTTTATTGCTTTTTGTTAGCCTAAACCAATGCCGGGCTGCCTTTTTAAGCATTTAAATAGGGTTACGTTACAGCGTAACCATTTAAATTGTTTGTGTTATTATTATCTTTTATGCTTTCAGGGGATTTAGAGGAATTGCTCCAAAAATGGGCTTCCAAGGAAAAGACATTCAAAAGGGATATCGAAGGTGAAATCATGCCTTTTTTGAGCAACAAGAATGTTGTTTTTTTATATGGGCCAAGGCGTTCGGGAAAATCGGTTGTTGCAAGAAGGCTTTTGGAAAAAATGCCAGCGCACACAATAACAAGATATGTCAACCTTGAAGACCCGGCATTAATTGGCTCATTGAATATTGATTTGCTGAATAGGTTTTCGGCTGATTTGGGTGCAAAAGACACAATTGTTTTTGACGAAATGCAATTGATCACCGGTTGGGAAAAATGGGTTAGAGTGGCTGTTGATACAAGAAAATGCCAGATTATTGTTACAGGCTCTTCTGCAAAACTTCTGAGCAGCGAATTTGCAACAGCGTTGGGCGGCAGGGGAATTGGCTTTCAGATTCTTCCCTTTTCTTTCAGCGAATTCCGCAGAATAACAAAGAGGGGCTTTGAAGACTACCTTAAAACAGGCGGATACCCTGAAGTCGCTTTGAATCCCGAAAAAAGGGAAAAGCTTTTGGAATCATATTTCGAGCTTGCCCTCATAAAAGACATAATTACAAGGTATGACATAAGGGATTCCGCGGCATTAAGGAATCTAGCATTTTATTTATTGACCAACTCTGGAAAACAAATCAGTTTGAAAAAGATCCGGGCTGCACTCGGCCTGTCTTATGACACAAGCAGGCAATTCATTGAGTATCTGGAATCGGCTTTTCTGGTTTTTCAAGCACCTTTCTTCTCCTATTCCATGGCTGATTCTTTGACGAGATCAAGAAAGATTTTTGCTTATGATTTAGGAATGCAGCAATATGCTTCAAAATCATTTACCGAAGACAAAGGGCGCCTGGCAGAAGCCGCTGTCGCAATAGAGCTGAAACGCAGGGGATTTGAAACATTCTACTGGAAGAACTCAAAGGAAGTTGACTTTATAGCAAAACAAAAAACAAAGATTGAGCCGATAAACGTCTGCTTTTCAGAATCCCCGCCAAAAAGAGAAACCGAAGGCCTAATTGAATTCTGCAAAAAAAACAAACTAAACAAGGCAACAATTTTGTGCGAAGGAAAAAAAGAGATTAATACAATAGACGGAGTCAAAATAGAAAAGCGCGCCCTGCAAGAGTGGTTGACAAAAAAATAGGAAAGATGAATTCACGCTGAAAGAATACTTCAGGCAGATAAAAGAACTTTTGAAAAATGGCAAATAACAAAAGTTGAGACGATGTTGGGATTGTTTAAAAAAATTGCATCCTTTTTTGGTAGAAAAAATAATAAGCGCGGCAATTATCTGATTGAATTTCGATTTCATGGCTACGCCAAAAAATATGCAAGAGAACTAAGCTCACAAATATCGCACAATTTTCACGTCAAACAAGTGATTAGAAAAGGCAGACCCCCACACATAACCCTGTTGGGCGGTTTTTCTTGCAGCAAC
>DASRUO010000141.1:0-5632 GCA_035655375.1 archaeon
CGCGCTCTTGAGGCCGGGAAGGTTTGACCGCATAATAGAGGTGCCGGTGCCGAATGAAAAGGCGCGGGAAGCAATTTTCCTGATTCATTCATCCAAAATGACGCTTGACAAAAAGGTTTCAGCGGAGGAAATTTCCTCGATGACTGAAGGCCTCACCGGCGCTGACATCAAGGCCATATGCACTGAAGCTGGAATGCTCGCACTCAGGGAGAACAGCAAAAAGATTGCCTTGAAGGATTTCTCGGAAGCGGTGAACAAGGTCAAGAAAAAGGGCGAGGAAGAGGAAAAAACCCTCCACAAAATGTTCACTTAAAAAAACCGGAAGCTGCAACTGAATCCGCCGTTTAAAAAATTAAAGCCGCTTATTTGAAGGCCTGCTTCACGAACTTCAAATCCATGCTGGCAACGCACTGGGAAATCGTCGCGCAGCCGTCCTTGGGTGAAACCGTGCCGGTGGAAGTTGAGGCAGGGGTTCCTGAAATTGTGACCCAGACTCTTGTAAGGTCAATTGACCCCCCGCTAAACCATTCAGACTCTAAATCACCAGATAAAAGAACGCAAATTTTTTTACCGTTGACATTATCAGAACATTTAATAAACTTAGAAACTTTCGTTACAGCCGAACTATTTGGAAAATCGTAAAATCCTAAAAGTGCAGAATTCAAGAATATATCAGTGCCAGAAGCAGGGCCACTAATTCGGACAAATCTTGGGGATGACACCCAATTTGCAAGCGTTACGGAATATGTTGTGCCTGAATCAACAAAAGTTAAAGTGTTAAAACTTGAACTATTAGCTGACAAACATTTTGATGGATCACTTTCCCAACTAGATAGTGGTCCAATAGTATATGATTTGGGGCAAAAGAATTTTCCGCCTGCAGAATCATACTTCAAAAATTTTATACTTGAATCCTGCTTTAAAAAACCTTCAGAAGTGACAGCCATTCCAATTGCTGTTAAATCATCTTTTTCTGAGTCAGTAAATCTTTTTGTCTGATAATCCTTGAATTCCAAAGTGGTTATATCAAACGGTTTGTCGGTTGACTCCGCGGAAATCGCAAAACTCGCCAGCACCAAAACCGCTGCCGCCAAAAAAATCCCTAAAGCCAGCTTTGAATCCACAAAAACGCCTTCCCTATTAGAAGAAATGCGCACGCCCCAATTTAAACTTTTGTTTTTGCGGTTAAGGAGTGAAAAGCGGGAAAACCCCGATTTAACCCTTTTCTTTTAGTTCGGGTTTTTCTCTTTCTTTTTAGCCCAGGTTTCCTAGTAAAATCAAAGATTTTGCTGGACCGGCAAAACCTCTGTTTTGCCTGGTTTCTTTCTCTTTAAGAGAAAGAAAAAAGTGGAGAGAATTCGGTACCCGGCGCAAGCCGGGCACGGATTCTGAACTGAATTTTATTTGCCAGAAATTGGGATTAGGCTCACTGTGGAAAAATCCACAATAATAATAAGCTCCGCAGGAACTATTTAAATGTTCGCTTTTTCGGGGCTTTAAAAGGGCTTTAAAAGGCAAAAAAAGGCTTTATCCTGCCTTTTCAGGCTGAAAAAATCGTATTATTGCGGCCGTGTGAAGGTGGCGGGAAAAAAAGGCCTGAAAGCGTTGTTTTAAACAAAAATTTCTGCCCTGAAAAACACAAAAAAAAGCTGGCCGGACTTTTTGGTAACACTTTTATACTAGAACCGTTTACTTTAATGCGATGGGCAAAAGATTGACGGTTGCACTGGCCATAGCGGCTTTAGCGCTCTTATTGCTTTTGAGCGGCTGCGTCACGCAGAAGCCTTCGCTGCAGGAAATTTTCGCGAAAAAGCCTTCGGACACCAACAAAGCCACTGCACCTGACAGGAACGCTTCAGGCCCGCAAACTCCAGGGCAGCAGCCCGGGCAGACGACGCCGCAGCAGGATTTGGAGATTGGCGTTGCAATGGACGCGTGCCTGGAAGACCCCAACCCCGCGAAGGCCGACACGTGCCTTTTAGAGCTTGCAAAGAAAAACAAGAATGACGCGCCGTGCGAGCAGATTTCATTGCTTTCAAAGGACAGGTGCTTCATTGCTGTGGGCGTTGCCGCGAAAAGCGATTATTACTGCGGAAAGATTTCAAACGGAACCGTGCTGAACGAATGCCTGCGGCAGGTTGCCACGGCAACAAAGAATTCCGAAACCTGCCTGAAAATTGTTTCAGATTATGGCGCGAGGGATTCATGCCTTGACACTGTTGCGCGGGGCACAAAGGACGCGGAAGCGTGCCTGGAGATTTCAGATGAAAGGGTTAAGGACCCGTGCCTCATCGCTGTCGCCTCCTCGAAAAAGGATTACAGCATCTGCGAAAGCGTCAGTGAAAGGAAGGACTCGAAAGGGTTTTTGAGGGACCAGTGCTTCAACCCATTGAAAGTGAAGCTTGCCGGCGAATTATGCGTTAAAATCCTTGACCCTGAACTGAGGGCGAAATGTTTCCAGAAGGCGGATGATATCCCGGCTGAGCATGTTGACTGCTCGGCTTTCAGCGACAGCAATTCCTTCAACAACTGCAATTACTGGCAGGGCAGCTTCGGCGGAAGCGTGAATTCCTGCTACGCTTTGACGAACAATAAGGGCGAAGAATGCCTTTACAGCGCGGTTGACGTGAACGCTGAAATTGAAAACTGCAATCTCGTGAAATCAGGCGATTATGAGATAAGGAACATGTGCTACAGGAACGCGGCTGTGGCGCTTGAGGACAGGGCAACCTGCGACCTCATTGTGAGCGATTCAGCGGTGAAAGACGACTGCATAATGGATATCGCGGTGCTGAAAGAAAACGAGCAGCTGTGCTTTGACATCAAGGCGAACAACATCTCCGACCGGGATTTATGCATTTCAAGGATTGCGCTTTCAACCGGCAATTACACCAAATGCGAAATTGTGCAGACCGACCAGGCCTATTATAGGTGCTTTGCGGAAGTCGCCTTAAGCTTCGGCGCGCACGAAATCTGCTCGCAGGCTGAAAGGCTGGATTTGAGGCTGCTTCCATACGCGGGAAAAGAGTACTGCTTCAAGGAGTACGCGGTGCTTTCAGAGAATGATGCCGTGTGCAACAACATTTCCTTCAGCTCCCTGGAAGCGCAATGCAACGCTGAAGTGGAAGTTGCGGTGACCTGCAAGGACAATGACAAGGTGTGCGATGAAAGCCTTTGCTCTTACGTAAACGACAATGACTGCAAATCGCCTGACTACTGCGACAAGAACGTCAAATGCAACGACAACAGGGTTTCCACGAAGGACACGTGCAACGTGAAGGCGAAAAGCTGCGTTTACACGCAGATAGGCGAATGCATAAACAATGACCGCTACTGCCCGGGCTTCTGCACTTATACCGGCGACCCTAACGCTACAATAAGGGATGAGGCAACCAATAAAACGAATGAAGATTCGGACTGCTTAAAGCCATGCAGCCTTGCAGGCGGAACACTTTGCGGCGGCGAAAAGCCTGTATGCCCCCCTGAAAACCAAGTTTTCGCAATTGAGGGCAACTGCTGTGAAATACATCCCGATGAAGAAGAAACTTACTGCACGGCCGAACAGCAATAGTTCAGCTTAAAATACTTTTAATTCCATTTTTTTTATGGCAAGGGAAGGCAAAATTATCGTGCTTGACTTCGGCAGCCAGTACACCCATTTGCTCGCGCGGCGCGTTCGGGAACTGAATGTTTACTCTGAAATAATGCCGCCGACGGCGCCCTCAAAAGAGCTCAAAAAAGCGAAAGGCATTATTTTGAGCGGCGGGCCGCAGAGCGTTTACGCGAAGGACGCGGTGAAATTCAACCCCGAAATTTTTTCTTTGGGCGTGCCGGTTCTTGGATTGTGCTACGGCCAGCAACTATTGGCGCACGGGCTCGGCGGAAAGGTTGAACAAGGGAAGGTGAAGGAGTACGGCTCCGCGAAAATCAGGATTCTGGAAGGAAAGCTTTTCACCGGCCTCCCGAGCGAATTCACCGTGTGGATGAGCCACGGGGACAAGGTTGAAAAGCTTCCCGCCGGATTTCGCGCGTGCGGCTCCACAAGTGATTGCGAGTTTGCGGCAATCGCGGATGAGGGAAAAAAGATTTTCGGCCTCCAGTTCCATCCCGAGGTTACGCACACGGAGCACGGGCTGAAGATTCTGTCAAATTTCGTTTTCAGCGTGTGCGGGTGCGAAAAGAACTGGACAATGGAAAATTACTTGCAGCAGAAAATTTCTGAAATAAAAAAGCAGGCCGGCAAAAAAAACGTTTTCCTTCTTTTGAGCGGCGGCGTTGACTCGAGCGTGTGCCTCGCGCTCCTTGGCAGGGCTTTGGGCGCGGAAAGGATTCACGCCCTGCATGTGGACACGGGCTTCATGAGGGAAGGGGAAAGCGCGCTCGTGAAAAAGGAATTGGGAAAATTGGGCATAAAGGAAATTCACGTGGTGAAGGCGGAAAAAAATTTTTTTGGGGCGCTGGAAGGCGTTGCTGAGCCGGAAGAGAAGAGGAACATTATCGGCAGGCTTTTCGTTGAAATCGCGATGCGGGAACTGAAAAAGCTCGGCGTCAGCGAAAAAAAATGGCTTCTGGGGCAGGGCACCATTTATCCGGACACGATTGAGACCGGAGGCACGGAAAACGCGCAGAAAATCAAGACGCACCACAACCGCGCGCCCGTGATAATGAAAATGATTGAGGAAGGCCGAGTCATTGAGCCTTTAAACCAGCTGTACAAGGATGAGGTGCGCGAACTCGGAAAGATTCTGGGCCTGCCTGAAAAACTTGTTGAACGGCACCCTTTCCCGGGGCCGGGCTTGGCGATAAGGATTCTGTGCAGCAACGGCGTTGATGAAACCGACGCGGAGCTGATAAAGCGGGTGAAAAAGCTCGCGATGGTGGAAGGCTTTAACGCGAAGCTTTTGCCCGTGAAAGCGGTTGGCGTGCAGGGCGACAACAGGACTTACAGCAACGCTGTTTTGATTCAGGGAAAGCTTGATTATGAGCTGATTGAAAAGGCTTCCACCAAAATAACCAACACTTTCCCTTCCGTGAACAGGGTGATTTTTTTGCTTAAGCCGGGAAACATCGAAACCTTGGAGCTGGAAAAGGCTTTCCTTTCAAGGGAAAGGGTTGAAAGGTTAAGGGAATGTGACGCGCTCGCGATGAAAACCGTGGACGAGAAAGGCCTGGGGAATGAAGTTTGGCAGTTTCCGGTTGTGTTGCTGCCCCTGAATTTCAACGGGAAAGGCGAAGGCATTGTTTTGAGGCCTGTGTACTCGCGCGAGGCCATGACCGCGAAATTCGCGAAGCTGGGGCCGAGCATTCTTGAGGAGCTCGCGGAAAAAATAATGAAGGTGAAAGGCATCGGCGCGGTGATGCTGGATGTGACCCATAAGCCGCCGGCGACGATTGAGTGGGAGTGAAGGGAGTAATAGCGCGGATGCAACGATTTCCAAAAAGGCGAAATCAAAAGCCTTTTAAACTGTTCATTATCAATGAACATATGTTCACTATTGATGAACGGTGAGTTTATGCGGATGCTGCAAACCATGATTAATTCCGGTTCAAAGGCAAGGCTTTTGGAAAAAATGCTTGAAAGGCTTAACGCTTCATTCTCCGTGTCCGGCCTTGGAAGGCTTGCAGACCTGTC
>DASRUO010000142.1:0-4708 GCA_035655375.1 archaeon
GGAGGGATTGCATTTCATCAGATTGCCGAGCCTTTTGTAATCCGATGAGTCAAGGAATAAATGGTGCGGCGCGGCCTCGCACGTGATTTGCTTCCCGTGCTTGCCTTTCTTCGCCTTTTCAATGAGCTTCAAACCCTGCGCGCTTGAAAGGTGCGCAATGTGCACTTTATTTCCGGCTTTCATTTGCAGCGAAAGAATTTTTTTAATCGCTTTCGCTTCTGCTTCCGCGCTCCTAATGCGCGCGTGCACTTCCGGATTTTCATTTCCGGCATATTTGCGCGCGTTTTCCCTTGTTGTTTCCTCATCCTCCGCGTGCACCACAACAACGAAACCATTTTTTTCCGCGAGCCTGAAAAGCTCCAGTATTTTGTCATCGCTGTTCAGCAAAATGTTTCCGGTTGTTGAGCCGAAGTAAAGCTTTACACCGCGCAGTTTCGGCGCTTTCGCAATTTCATCAAGGTTTTCACCGGTCGCCGCCATGTACAAATCAAAGTTCACGAGCGCGCCGGCGGCTGCAAGAGCCCTCTTCTCTTCAAGCAGCTTCAGTGTTGTTGTCGCGGGATTATTGTTCGGCATGTCCATAACTGTTGTGACTCCGCCATGCAGCGCCGCCAAAGACCCTGAAAACCAGTCCTCTTTTTGTTCGGCGCCCGGAACGCGGAAATGCACGTGCACATCAATCGCGCCCGGAAGAATAATTTTTCCTGCGCAGTCGATTTCCCTTTCAGCGCGGATTTTTTTCGCTGAAATTTTTTTTATCACGCCTTTTTCAACGAGGATGCTAGCCTTCACGAGTTTTCCTTTGATGAATGCCTTGCCGTTGTTCAGTGCGAGCTTCATTTCGAGCGCCACGCGTAGTATTCCTGCAGTGAAACCCTTTTCCCGCTTTTGAGGTAAGCATATTTCCCGAACTCTGAAAGTTTTGAGAGTTCCACGCCGCTGAAAACCGGGCCGTCCGCGCACACCAGCTTATCGTTGATTACACATTCGCCGCATATTCCTATTCCGCACTTCATGTACCTCTCAATTGAGGCCTCAAAAGGGGTTTTGAATTTTTTCGCGGTTTCAAGCGCCTTCACTTCCATTATCTCGGGCCCGCACGCGTAAACCATTCCGGTTTTTTCCTTTTTCAGCAACCTTTCAAGCACCTGCACATTGAACCCTTTCTCGCCGTAAGAGCCGTCATCAGTTGTTATGTAGACTTCCCCGTATTTTTTCAGCTCCTTTTCAAAAATAATCCTTTCCTTCGAGCGCCCGCCCAGAATGATTTTCGTTTTGCACTTGTTTTCATGAAGGCGCTGCGCAAGCAGTATGATTGAATCAATGCCCACGCCGCCGGCAACAATAACCGCCTTTTTCACGCCTTCCGTGCTGAAAGGCCTCCCGTAAGGCCCGCGCACCCCCAGCTTTCCGCCTTTTTTCAGCGCAAGCATTTGCTTAGTTGCTTCGCCCTTGCCCTCAATGTTGAGCGCGTACTTTCCCTTCTCCGCGGGAATCAGCGCAATGGGCTTTTCATCAAGGCCCGGCAGCCACACCATCGCGAACTGCCCCGGCCCAAAATCCATTTCCTCTTTCATGTAAAAGGTTTTGTTCCCCGGAAATTCCTCGCGCACCTTTTCGATTCCAACCATCCTCTCCTGAGTCCAGGAAGGCCATTCCTCGGCGCAGCAATCATCACCACAACAACAGCAATCGCATTCCTCTTCCTGCACTTTCTTTTTCTCAGTTTTTTTAGCCATCCTCCCACCTTAATTTTTTTTACCCGTGCGCAATTCCTTTCAATTTTTCAATTTTTGAAAAGCCGTTTTCCTTCATCCAGCCCTTCATTTCCCCGCAGACTTTCGCGAAAACCCCCGTGCCGTGCTGCCAGACCGCGCTTCCAATGCCGACAATTGATGCGCCCGCCATGATGTATTCAAGTGCGTCTGTCCCGCTTGAAATTCCGCCTTCGCCGATTATCGGTATTTCAACCTTTTCGAAAAGGTTGTAAGTGATTTTCAGGTTAATGGGTTTAAGCGCCGGCCCCGAAATGCCGCCGCTTTTGAAGGCGAGCACGGGCTTCATCGCGTCCGCGTTGATTATCATTCCGGGCATCGTGTTCGCGGCGCACAAAGCGTCAGCGCCCGCTTCCTCGCACGCCTTTCCAACCTCCACAGGCGAATTCGCTGCGGGCGTAAGCTTCGCTATCACGGGAATTTTTCCCGCAGCGTTTTTCACCGAGGAAACAATTTTCGCGGAAATTTCAGGGTTAGTGGCAAATTGAGTGCCGCCCCACTCCGTGTTCGGGCAGGAAATGTCAAGCTCTATCGCTTCAGGCTTTTTTTGCGCGACGTATTCCGCAACTTCCGCAAACTCTTCCCATTTGGTTCCGTAAACGCTCGCAATCAGAGGCACGCCCAATTTTTTCAGCGCCTTCAGCTCCTCAAACTCTTCGTCCGAATTCCTGTACCCCGGCGTGGGAAGGCCCACCGCGTTGAGGAGGCCGTGCTCCCATTCAATAACCGTTGGATTGTTGTGCCCCTGCCTCTCGCGAGGGCCCAAACTTTTAGTTGTAACAGCGCCCGCGCCTTCGCGCGCGACCCTTAAAAGCTGCCCCGCATTCACCCCTAAAATTCCTGATGCAAGCCTTGTGGGGTTCTTCATTCGTGAGCCGCAGAAGCTTGTTTCAAGCATTGAATCACTTCTTTATTGAGGAAACGATTTCAACCTCGTCCTGTTTCGTGCCGCAGTAATAGCACGTGGCTTCAAGGGGCTCCTTCCTTATGGTGAACTTGGTTTTAAGCTTCTCCGCGTTGGTGATGCAATTCGGGTTGATGCAGCGGATGATGCTTTCAACCTTTTCGGGATAGGAAAGCTGGAACTTTCTCTTAATCTCCGAGCCCCTGATGATGTTCACCGTGGCGCCCTTGCCGATTAACGCGATTTTGTTCATTTCCTTTTCGTCAAGCTCTTTCCCCTCAATGAATATCAAATCCTTTTTCCCCATCTTCCTGCTTTCAACACTCATACCCGCGGTAACAGTAAATTCCCTCAAGTCCAGCACTTCAAGTATTTTGTACACCGAGCCGGGATTCAAGTGGTCTATTGAGGTGCCGTTTTTAATCGGCGTGATGCGAATTTCCTTTTTCATTTCCTGTCACCGTTTTTTTTAGCATCTTTCAGGAGTGAAAGCAGCGCTTCCCGCACAGGAACGCCGTTCGCCGCCTGCTGGAAGTACAATGCCGCGGGAGTTGAATCAACATTTACCGCTATCTCGTTCACTCTGGGAAGGGGGTGCATGACCTTCATTCCCTTCTTCCCCTTTTCCACGATTTTTCTCGTTATTATGTAAACGTTTTTCACCTTCTCATATTCAACCTCGTCCGGAAACCTTTCTTTTTGTATGCGCGTCGCGTAAAGCACGTCGGTTTTTTCGAGGTATTTTTCAATGTTCACGGTTTCAAAAACCTTGAGTTTCCCTTTCACGTCATCCAGAATGTGCTTCGGCATTTTCAGGCTTTCAGGCGAGACAAGGTAAACCGTTACATTATTGAAATTCGCGAGCGCGTACATCAAGCTGTGCACCGTTCTCCCGTATTTCAAATCCCCGACCATCGCAACGCTTAATCCGTCGATTTTCCCGAACTCTTTCTTCATCGTGTAAAGGTCGAGAAGCGTCTGCGTAGGGTGTTGATTGGCGCCGTCGCCCGCGTTTATTACGGGCTTGGAGGAAATCTCCGCCGCGCGCTTCGCCGCGCCCTCAAGGAAATGCCTCATCACTATAATGTCCGCGTAGCTTTCAACCATTCTTATGGTGTCGCTCATGGTTTCGCCTTTCTTGTAGCTGCTCACGTTCGGGTCGGCAAAGCCTATCACGCGTCCTCCAAGGTTCTGGATTGCGGTTTCAAAGCTGAGCCTCGTGCGCGTTGAAGGCTCGAAGAAAAGCGATGCAACGACCTTGTTTTGCAGTATTTTCGCTTTTTTCCCGCGCGGCATTTTTTCAAGCTCTTTCGCGCGCCTCAAGACCATTTCAAGCTGTGCCCGCGAAAAATCGGTTATTGCGACAACATCGCTCAAAAATTTTTTAGAAGCAGTTTTCGGCTTTGTTTTTTGGTTCAACAAACCCTTCATATTATAGCTGTAAATGGAATAAAAACCTTACCTTTTCGCGGATTTTTTTAAAGGTCTCTTTGCATGTCATCCATGAGAGCCTTTCTTTTTCCAAGTTCTCGTTCAAGAAACTCTCTCACTTTCGCTATTTTTTCATTGAAAGTGGCCTCGTTTTGGGGTGTTTTGCTCTTGATGAGAAGGGTATCGGCTAAACCCTTTAATACGCTGTAAGGCGTCCCTTCCACTCCGGCTTCGTTTGAAACGAATTTTTCCAATGTTGTCAGGCACTGTTTTCGGGTTTCAGCATCTTCCGCAGCGCTGTTAAGAAAAACATCCACCGCATTTTTCGCTTTTCTGAATCTTCTGTTTCTTCTCCTTACGGCTATCGTTGCGGAGTTATCACCCATCCGCACCCCTCTCATAAATAGCGGTCTTCTGCCGGGCATAAATACAACAAAACCCGAAGGTTCTTTATATTCTTTATTGATTGCTTTTTTCCCGCTTTTCCGTGCTTTGCCAAGCGAAAGGCGCAAACCTTAAATATTCCGGTTTCGTTTGGATAATAGAGGTGTTTTTTTATGAATAGAAGAAGGGGCATTCTTCCGGGCGTTAAAATCGG
>DASRUO010000143.1:0-3762 GCA_035655375.1 archaeon
AAAAAAATCGGAAAAGTTCTGGCCGGCGGACATCCACGTGATAGGCAAAGACATTTTATGGTTTCATTCGGTGATTTGGCCCACGATGCTTTTCTCCGCGGGCATTGAGCCGCCTAAAAAAATTTTCGTGCACGGCTTCATAAACGCGGCTTCAGGCGAAAAACTTTCCAAGAGCGCCGGCAACGCGATTGACCCTTTGGAGTTAAGTGAGGAATTCGGGATTGATTCGGTGCGTTATTACCTGCTCCGCGAAATCCCCCTGGGAGAGGACGGCAACTTTTCCGTTGAAGCGCTTATTGAAAGGCACAACAACGAGCTCGCGAATTCGCTCGGAAACCTGCTCCACCGAACCTTGGCTCTCGCGGAAAAAAAGCTCGGCTCCGTTGTGCCTGAAGCGCAGACCGATGCAGCGCTTTCCTCACAGCTTGGCTTTGAAAAAATTTCCTCGCTCATGGAAAGGCTTGAAACCCACAACGCGCTCACGGAAATTTTCTCCTTCATTGCCGCGTGCAACAAGTATTTGAACGACAAGGAGCCGTGGAAGCTTGAAGGCGCTGAAGCCGGAAAAGTCCTGTATTCTGTGCTTGACTCCCTGCGCGTGACAGCAATACTGCTTGCCCCATTCATGCCGCTCACAGCCGAAAAAATCTCGAAACAGCTCAACGTAAAGCTCACGGATTTAAGCGGCGCGGAATTCAATCTGCTTAAAGCCGGCTCGAAGCTCGGCAAAAAGGAAATCCTTTTCCAAAAGATCGAACTGAAAAAAGCCGAGGCCGTGAAAGCGCGCGAGGTAAAGGTTTCCATTGAAAAAAAGCTCAAGGATTTGGATTTGAGGCTTGTCGCCGCGGTTGTTGAAGGCGTTTCGGTGAAGAAAAAGCATGAAGGCCTTGACAGGAAGGCGCGGGAAACCATTAAGGCAACAGGCCTTGAAGCGGTTTTGAACAGCGATGTGATAAAGGGTTATCTGGAATTGTACGACGCCGTCGGCGTTAAGCGTGACAGGCACGCGGTGAAAAATCTTGTGGAAATAGCAAAGCAGTCAGGCAAGCTCCCCACAATCAACACGGTCGTTGATTCATACAACCTTGTTTCAATTCGGAAAGGCCTCATCGTGGGCGCGCATGATTTGGAAAAAATTTCCGGCAATGTGAAAGTTAAAATCACTGATGGTTCAGAGCTCTACATTCCTTTGGGCGGCGCAAAGCCCGAAAAAATAATCGCCGGCGAGTACGCTTTCGTTGATGACAAGGTCGTTTTGTGCCGCCTTGACGTGAAGCAGGGGGAGCACACTAAAATCACGAATTCCACGCGCAACGTTTTCCTTTACGTGCAGGGAAACAAGTATACGCCGCAGAAATATTTGGATGGGGCGCTGGAAGAAATCTGCGGGAACATCACAAAATACTGCGGCGGAAAGTGGAGAAAGGTTAAGGTTGAATAAATTTTTTAGGTGCGAATATTTTTTTAAAAAAAAGCTTCACGCGCCCTTCTTCCTTACCACCTTGATGTTGTCGCCCCAGCGTATGTATTCAAGCTCTACGCCGCCGCTCAGGCCGGAAATGTCTTTCGGCTTTTCAATCTCAAATGTCTGGTAATCCTGCAAATCCATGATTTGCACCTTGTCGCCCATGACAGCGACAACCTGCGCGTCGCCTTTCAGTATTATCGGCACTTCCACGTCCGCGTCCGTGGGCTTCAGGAGCGTTTTCTTCGTGTCCTTGAAAATCCCCATCGCGGTAACCCTCACCTTTGCCGCCCCGTGCTTTCCCGGCTTGGATTTTTCAACGTTTTTCACATGGCACACTTCGCCGTCAATCAGCACGTACGAGCCCGGCTTCAGGGAGCCGGCATTGGTGAATTTTTTATCCCCGTCAGCCATAAAAAAACCTTTCACTGAATCCTTTTAATCAGAGTAAATTGGGTTCAATTTAAATATTTTGCCTTTACACCGCCATGAAAAAACCGCGAAAAGCGTGCCTTTAAGCCCTTTTTTCGGGCCGCGCGCAAAGCCCTGTCAAGGGTTTTAAAAGCAAAACCGGCATAATATATGCGGGTTTTCCAATGTTTGACTCGGTCGCAAAAGCGGTGAAAAAGATGCTGCCGCAGGAGAAAAACCTCGCGGTTTTCGTGGACGGGCCCAACATTTTGCGCAAGGAACTGAACATTGACCTGGCTGACATCAAGAAAAACCTGCAGAAGTTCGGCAAAATCAAGATAGGCAGGGTTTTCATGAACCAGTACGCGTCCAACAAGCTCGTTGAAGCCGTAATCAACCAGGGCTTCGAATCCGTAATCACCGTCGGCGACATTGATGTCGCGATGGTCGCGGACGCGGTTGAAGCGATTTACAACCCCGCCATACACACCCTGGTGTTCGTGACGCGCGACTCCGACTTCCTTCCCGCGATCATTAAGGCTAAAAGGAAGGGGCGCGAAACCGTTGTGATGCTTGCCGAGGAAATGAGCTCGGTTTCATTAAAAAACAACGCCGACCATGTGATAGTGCTCGGAAAGTGATGTGAATGAACCTTCCTATAGGTGAAGTCGTAAGCCAGGGAATCAATCTCAAAGAAGTTGACGGAAGGCGCCTTGTTGAAACATTTTACGACAAGAATTTTTCCGGTTATTTGGTTTCAACGATTGAAGGCTTTGACGGCCTCGAGGAAGGCATCCTCCTTTTCAAGGAAGGCGCCCTCGCCGCGGCGTTTTATGAGTACGATTTTTACGGAATCACTGTTTTCGGGGATTCCGCGGTTCCGCAGGTTTTTAATTCTTTTGCGGCAAAGCATGTTGTTGCGGACGTTGTATCCTTAAGCAACCAGCAAGTTGACCTTGTTACGGCCTTCAATGAAAAAGGCAAGGTTTCGAAAAATTTTTCGAAGAGCGACGTTTCAAGGCTTATACCGCGGGCTTTTTCAGAGGAATTCGCGAGGAATACTTTAAGCGAGGTCGTGAAGGAAAAGGAGTCAAAAAAAGACATTTTCAAGAAGCTTGGATTGGGCGGTTTGAGTGGCAGTGATTAATTCTGTAAAAAAAATTTTCGGCGCTTTCGCGAAAGCCATACTTGACATTGACGACACCTCCAGGCCGGTGCAGCACCTCGAGTTTTTCCGCGATTACTCGGACAAGTTCAATTTTGACACGGGCACCGATGACGCGCAAAAATTTTTGAACGAGCTGAAAAAAAAGCACCTTGTGGACGACATAGTTGTCGCGTCCTTCAACGGCGGCGCAATACTTTCCACGAACGGCAACTCGGTTTCAAGGGCGCTTTCAGGCGCCGCGCTGTTCAACTACGTCCATTCCGAACTCCCGAAAAGCGAGTCCCTCATGATTAAAAGCAACGGCTGGCACATGATTGTGCCGTACAACAAAAAGCTTTACATAGTGAAAGCCACTTCAGACCTCTCCAACATTGAACTGAAGGCCCTCGCAAAAGAGATTGAATCCTTCCTCCTCAGAACTGCTTAAAAGCCCCGTCCAGGGCTTTTTCAGGCGAAGCTTTAAAATTTAAAGCATGCTTCTATGTAATAAATCACAGGTTTTTTTATGGGCAGGATCATAGCGCTTGTTTCAGGGAAAGGCGGCGTGGGCAAAACCACGATCACCGCAAACCTCGGCATAGCGCTCGCAAAGCGCGACCTCAATGTGTGCCTGATTGATGCCGACATCGCGATGGCGAACCTTTCACTCATACTCAACATGCAGAATTCGCCGATCACCCTGCACGACGTTTTGCTCGGCGAGGCCGGAATGCAGGAT
>DASRUO010000144.1:0-8387 GCA_035655375.1 archaeon
CGGGGAAAATGCTTGTAATCAGCGGCGTGGGCGCGAGGGATTATTACGCGAGAAAGCTCGGCTATGGAAGGGAAGGCGCCTACATGTCCAAAAGGCTTGAAAAATAGTTTCCGGGCGGCGAAGCAAGAATGACTGGATTCAATTTTGGGCCGCTGTAAAAGCGGCACGCGGGCATGAAGCAAAACTTTGCCCGGCAATTTTTTACGGCCCCGTTTATGAGGGAAACGCCAGCGCAATCAGGGAATCGGCGAGCTGGAAAGGGAGAAGCGTGAAAGTGTAGAAAGGGAAGCCTGAAAACGGCGCCCCGAATTTCCCTTTAAGCGTCGGCCTCACGTTCAGCTCCGAGGAAAAAGTTTCAACAACGGCGTTTTCCTGAAGCGATGCCGCGGTGAAAGAGAAAGGGCGCTGCCCGTAAGATTTTGGGTTGACGCTGAGCTCGGCTTCAATCACGCTGTTGGGGCCGACCTCGAAAGCCCGCTCCGCGAACCAGTTCTGCGGCAGCGTGGATGAAACCCGGACAACGTGCGGCGCTATTGAGGAATTGGATAAAACCGCCCTGTAAGGCACGCTTTCGCCGACAACGGAAAAAACGGAGGGGCTTTTCTTCGCGAACGACACGTCAAGAAGGTTTTCCTTCACGACAATGACCGCGGTGAAAAATTCCTCCACGTTGGGCTTTCCTGAGTTTGAAAATGCCAGCTTAATGTTGTAATAATTGCGCACCGCGTTTTCAGGGACGCGGAATTTCACGGAAAGGCTTGAATCTGTTGCCTCTGAGGAAACAACCGCCCAACCGGAGGGAAGGGAAGATGAATCAGCCTTTACAGAATCCCATTCAAAGCCGTAGCCGGAATTGTCTGAAAAGCCCAGCTCGAACTGCTGCCCGGGGGAAACCGAGCCCACCTGAACCGAGGAGCCGCCCTGGATTGAAGAGTTTAAAGGGTAAACCATTTCAATGCCCGCGGCTGCAAAACCCGCCGAGAAAAGCAGGAAAATCGTGAAAAAAGGTTTTTTGAGCATTTTGCCCCCAAGAAAATGTACAGCAGAAAAGTAAAAAAACACACTGTTTGGGGGATTTGATTTAATGGCTTCAGATGAAAAGTTGAGGTTCGGGATGGTTAAAAGGCGCCACGCTGAAACGTTCGGGAAAGCGCTCAGGCAAGGCAAAGTGGACGAGCAGATGCAGCCCCTGTGCTCATTCATTGCAGGCACAAAAAATTTTTTCACTTCAAGCTGCTGCAGCGGAAGGATAATGCTGCTTGAAAAAAAGGGCGGGAAAAAAAAGGACAATTTTTTCCACAGGAAATGGCACAGGCCTGTTTCGGCCGGAGAGCTGCGTGAAGCCCTCGCGGAGGAAACTTCCGGCGATTTGTGGTTCAAAACGGAGCCGTTCATACTCCACGTCGGGTGCGCGGGCCTCAGCGGCGCTGAAAAAATCCTCGGCTGCATGAAAAGGGCGGGCGTGAAAAGGGGCGGGATAATCGTGGCTGAAAAGGGGAAGTTTTTGGTGGAACTGCAGGGCACTGAAAGGATGGAGTTTCCTGTGAAGGTTGGCGGGGAAATGGTTGCCCTAACCGGGTTTGTGGTGAAAGCCCTTGAAACAGCGAACCCCCTGCTTGAAAAAAATTATGAGAGGCTCGCAAAGCTTGAAAAAGAATTCAGGAAATCCCTGGAGTGATTGCATGAGGCTTTTCGCTGCAGTGAAAATTCCGGAAAAAATAAGGGAAGGCCTTTGGGAAAACTTTTCATCCCGCATACCCGCCGGCGCATTCAAGAGGGTTGAAAAGGAAAATCTGCATATTACGATAAGCTTTATCGGGGAAGCTGATGAGGCGAAGGCCCTGGAAATAGCCGCAAAAATGCGCGAAATAAATTTTGCGGAATTCGGCGTGAAAATTTCCGGCGCGGGCTCTTTCGGGAACCGTGTTTTGTGGCTCGCAATAAGCGAAGGAAAAAAAGGGCTTGAAAGGCTTGCCTCGGAATTCGCGGAAAAAACCGGAATCAGCGGCGAAAAGTTCCACGCGCACATCACAATTGCGAGGAATAGGGGCGGCGGCGGGGAGTTTTCAGCCGTTGCGGAAAAGCTAGGCAAGGTGAAGCGGGAATTTGAATTCACGGCTAAAAGCGTCTCGCTTTTCAGCTCAACGCTTACATCTAAAGGGCCTGCTTATGAAGAGGTTTCCGAAAGGACTTTTTCAAGCAGTGATTCGGGGTCGTAATAATAGCGCTGGATTAATGCCTGAACCTCGGGGTTTGAATGGATGTTGTTTTTAAGCATCCATTCAAGGATTTTTTTCCTTACAAGGATTTCGCGCTCAACCTCTTTCTTTGTTTTGAGGGTTTTCTCTGCAAGCCTTTCAATCAGCCTCGTGGGAACATTGGTGCGCCTCATTAAATCAGAACCCCTGTCCCATTCGTAAACGTTGCTGAGCAGGGGCTTGTTTTCCATGGAGCTAACCTCGGTGACGTGCAAAATCCTGCGCTCAATGCCGCGCTCTTTCACGTAAAGCCTTGCCTGCACAATGATAAGGTCAAGCAGGGAGATCAGGGCTTCGGGAACGCTCATGGGCTCCGCCTGCAGCCTTAAGAGAAGCTCCTTGGAGGAGTTGCTGTGAACAGTTCCGAGGGAACCCTTATGGCCCGTGTCCATCGCAACGAAAAGCGTTTCGGCCTCCTTTCCCCTGACTTCCCCGACAATTAGGCGGTCGGGGCGCATCCTCATCGCGTTTTTAAGCAAGTCGTCCATTGAAACGCCTTCCTGCCCCTTCATTTTCGGCCGCGCCTCCATTTGCACCCAGTTCAGCCTGTCGCCGAGGTGCAGCTCCAAAGTGTCCTCAATTGAAATGATCCTTTCAGGGAAGCGTATGAAGGAGCATAATGCGTTCAAAGTCGTTGTCTTGCCGGAGCCCGAGCCGCCGGTCACTATGATGTTCATCGGCTCAATGTTCATGCCTTCAACCACCAGCCACAGGAACGCGGCGAGCTCGCTGGAAAGCGTGTTGTTTGAAACCATGTCCACAATGCTCAGCGGGATGGCGGTGAATTTCCTTATCGTGAGCGTGGGCCCGAAAGGCGTGACGAATGAAAAGGTCGCATTGGCCCTGTTCCCGTCCGGAAGGCGCGCGTCAAGCAAAGGGTGGTCGGCGTCAAACTTTTTGTCCACGGTTTTCGCTATTCTCCCCAAAAGCGTGTTGAGGTCTTTCTTGTCGGTGTAGGAAATGTTGGTCTTGCACACGCCGTAGCGCTTGTGGAAAACGAAAACGTTCCTGTCGTAGCCGTTCACCATTATTTCCTCGAGGTTTTCATCTGAAACGAAAACGGAAAGCACGCCGTAACCTATGGAATCCGAAAGGATTTTGTCCGCGAGCGTGGAATGGCTTTTCACCGAGGTCACGAATTCCCTCAGCAGCACAACAAGCGAAACCTTGAGCGCGGCAAAATCGTCCACAGGCATGAGGAGCTCCATCGCATCGTTGTAGGTTATGGGCTTGATGATGCGCTCCCTGAACTCGTTCATGAATTTTCTTGAAAAAAGCTTCCCGAGCTGCCCTTCAACCTCTTCAAAGCTCCACTTGCCTATGATGAGGTTGTAAAGCGATTCACTAACTATTTTTTCCTCTTCATTCATTTCAGGCTCAATTACCTCGTAAAAGAAGAAGGGGAAGCCCTCATAAATGCGCACAAGGCCGTAAGAGTCTACTTTTTCGCCCTTGTTCTGGTTTGGGGATTCAGCCATGTTTCCACCGAGAATATGTATTTATAGTAATAAATAGTAGTATATAAAAGCTGGTGATTTTTTGGAAAAACTTCTTGAGCTGGTTCTTGAAAAAATCACCCCCGCGGAAAAAGAAATTGCCGAAGAGAAAAAATTCGCCTCCGGAATCGCCGAAAAAATAAGGGGGATGGAGGGCAGGCATGAAAGCGCCGAGATTGTGGGCAGCATCGCGAGGAACACTCATTTGCGCGGCGACCGCGACATAGACATTTTCGTGCTTTTCCCGCAAAGCGTTTCCCGCGCGGAATTCGAAAGGGAAGGCCTCAGGATAGGGAAAGCCGTGTTCAAAGGCCACAAATGGGAAAAAGCTTACTCGGAACACCCCTATATCCGCGGGGTGATTAAAGGCTTCAAAGTGGAGGTTGTGCCGGCGTACAGGATACTGCACGCGGAACTCCTGCAAAGCGCCGTTGACAGGAGCGTTTTCCACAATTCATTCATACTTGAAAACCTCCCCAAAAACGGGGAAAAAGATGTGAGGCTGCTGAAACAGTTCATGAAAGGGGTGAAATGCTACGGCGCTGATTTGAGCTCGAACGGCTTTCCGGGGTATGTCGCGGAACTGCTGGTGATAGAGTACGGCTCTTTCAGGAAATGCATTGAAGCGGTTGCGCAGTGGAGGAAAGGGCAGGCGATAGACGTTGAAAAGCATTACAAGGACGGCGAAGCGGGAAAATTTTTTGGTTCGCATTTAATTGTTGTCGACCCCGTGGATAAAAAAAGGAATGTTGCCGCGGCGCTTTCCCTGAACCAGTATGCGCGATTCATTGCCGCAGGCAGGGCTTTCCTGAAAAAGCCTTCAATGAATTTTTTCTTCCCGAAAAAGCACGAGGCCTGGCCGAAGGCAAAGCTGGGAAAATTCCTGAAGAAGACGGAGCTCGCGGCCGTAAGGATGGGCTACCCTCCAAAAGTTGTTGAGGACGTGATGTGGGGGCAGTTGAGGAGGTTTTCAAAAAAGGTTTCAGCGCTCGCGGAAAAAGAGGGCTTTACCGTGAAGCGGGGCGCTGAATGGCTTGAGGAAGGGAAAATGCTTATCGTGCTGCTTGAGGTTGAATCGCCCAATTTGCAGAAAGTGAAAATAGTGAGGGGTCCTGAAGCCACGGACACGAAAAATTCGGAGGCTTTCCTCAAAGCGCACGCAAGGCCTTTTTCAGGGCCGCGCATCGAGGAAGGGCGCTGGGTTGTGGAGGTTGAAAGAAAAAACACCGAGCTCAATGTTTTCCTTAAAGGGATGCTGAAAATGTTCAGGAAACAGGAAAGGGAAGGCATAAGGAAGGCGCTGAAGCTAGGCGCGAAAATCATGGGTGAAAAGGAAATCGCCGCGCTTTACTCCGAAAACCGCGGCTTCCAGCAGTTCCTCACCGCGTACTTGAAGGGGAAGGAAGAGTTTCTGGATTACTGAAATATTGGCATGCAAAATGGAATAAACAGGCGGAATCCCCGCCGTCACCGGCAAAATTACCGAAAAGTAAACCTTTTAAACATGTAAACATGTTATACATATGGTGGCAAAAATGAACGTAAGCGTAAGGGATGTGGACCCAAAAGTGTTCCGGGAATTCAAGGCAAAAACCATAGTCGAGGGGGCCAAGACGGGAACAGCGCTCACACAGGCAATGAGGGAATGGATCGAAAAAAAGGGGAAAAAAGGAAAAACAAAAAAAAGCTTTTTTGAAATGGAGCCCTGGGATTGGGGGAAAGGAAATGAAAAAGCAAGCACAGAAATAGACAAAACACTTTATGGCGGGAAATAAATGGGCGTATTTATTGATTCGGGCTACATTATAGCCCTGGCAAACAAAACCGACATTTACCACAAAAAGGCTATAGAGGTTTCAGAATTAATTAAAGACGGGGAGCTTGGAAGCATTTACACATCCAACTACATTTTTGATGAAGTGGTCACACACATGATGGCAAGGCAAAGCCATGAAACGGCAGTAAAGGCAGGAAACGCCATCCTCAACTCAGAAATCGGCATGCTGGAAGTAACCCAAAGCCAATTCATCGAATCCTGGCAACTATTTAAAGAAAAACAAAACATGAGTTTTACTGACTGCACGACAGTAAAACTGATGGAAGAAAACAACATCAAAAATATCGTTACGTTTGACAAAGGCTTTAAACAATTCAAACCAATAAACGTATTAGGCTAGCGAACGAGCCCGGAGGGATTCGAACCCCCATCGCCCGGTCCGAAGCCGGGGTGCTTATCCAGTTAGCGACGGGCCCTAAAGCAAAAAAGATTGGATGCAAGTGGTTTAATTGGTTTTGCAGGGGCGAAAACCCGGTTATCAAGCTTTTTAAAGGTAACTTATTAGAGAATAGTAGTAAAATCAAGTTGATTGAAATGATGAAGACCTGCATCACAACGAACAAGGTTGTCACGAACGATTTCGTGGAATTCAAGTGCCCGCAGTGCGGCTCCCGCATTATAAGGAGCCTTGAGGCAAGGAACAAGGCACTGCCTTACACGTGCACCTGCGGCTTTATCGGGCCTTAAAGGCTTTTTTCACTCTTCAAAGGATGCGAACCAGCAATGCCGAGCAAGACTTTCCTCATTGTGAAAATAAACGCTTCGGACATGGACAGGCTTGACGAAACCATTGAAGCCGTGAAAAGAATCAAAAATGGCGACGTGAAAGACGTTAAGCGCGAACCGATAGGGTTCGGCGTTGAAATCATCAAGGCCGGAATAACTGTTGATTCAAGCGATGAAAGGCTCGTGGAAAAGGTGCTGAACGAGCTTAACGGCCTGAAAGAGGTTGAGAGCGCCGAACTCGAGGGAATGACCCTGCTTTAAAAACCCCCGAGAAACAACCATTAAAACACTTTTTCAGGGCTAATTCTGTAAATGATAAGCAGCATTTACCTCGAAAACTGGAAAACCCACCGCAACACGGCCCTGGAATTCGGGAAAGGCACCAATGTAATCGCCGGAAAAATGGGTTCGGGAAAAAGCTCGGTGATGGACGCCATTTCCTTCGCGCTGTACGGAACGTTTCCGAACGCGTTCTCAAAAAAGGTCAGCCTCGAGGAAACAATAATGGCGAAGCCTTTCAGGGCGGAGCAGAGCATTGTAAGGATGGAATTTGAGTACGCGGGAAAAAAATACGTTGTTGAAAGGACACTGAAAAGGAAAGGCATCAGCGACGCAAAGCTCACTGAAAACGGCAAAACCATTGCCGGCCCGAAGACAACGGATGTGACGAAAAAAGTTTCGGAAATCCTTGAGGTTTCATACGACTTGTTCAGCCGCGCCATTTATGCGGAACAGGACCAGTTGGATTTCTTCCTCAAGCTCAACCCCTCGCAGAGGAAGGAAAAATTTGACGAGCTTTTAGGCCTTGACAAGTACGAAAAAGTGAGGGCCAATTCAGTGAGCCTCGCGAACAGGGTCAAAAAAGTCGCCGAGGAAATGAAGGGCGTTCTCATTGAGCACGGAAAAAAGTTCAGGCCCGAACAGCTGGAAGAGCATAAAAGGAAGATTTCCGAGAAAGAAAAGGAGGCCGGGGAAAAAAACGCGCTGGCAAAAAAGTGCGGGGAAAAAATAGCCGAAAAAGAGGCCGCGGTGAAAGGCCTTGAAATGAGATGGAGGGAAAAAAAACTCCTCGAGGAAAGGCTCATTAAAGCGCGTTCAAGGATTGACGCGCTGGAAGGGGAAAACGCGAAGCTCAATGAAAAGATGAAAACAGTGGAGCCTGAAAAGCTCGGCTCGATGAAAGCCGCGCGCGAAAAGGCGCTCAATGAATTGGAGGAAAAAATAAGGGCAAAGGAAAAAGAGCTCAGGGCGGCACGGGAAAAAACCTCTAAGGCGCGGGAAAAGCTCGCTGTGCATAAAAACCGGTTACACTCAAGCGCTGAAGCGCTTGAAAGCGTTGAAAAAATAGGCGCGAAATGCCCTGTGTGCAAAAGGCCTTTCAGCGCCCACGAGAAAAGCGAAGTTGAAAAAGAATTCCGCGAGGAAATGCGCAGGATTAACGCGGAAATTTCGGGGGCCGAAAAAAGTGCGGCGGAAAGCGCCGCGGCAGAGGAAGCGGAAAGCGGAAGGCTTTCACGCCTCGCGGAAGAAAAGGAAAAGGCACGGAAAAGCCTTGAGGAAACCGTGAAAACGCTCGAGCTTGCGCAGGACATCGAAGCCAATGAAAAACTCCTGAAAGCGGGCAGGGAAGAGGTTGAATTTACTGAAAAGAAAATCGCGGCAACAGCGTTCAGCGAGGAAACCCTTGAAAAAGAGCGCTCGGAATTCCTGGAGCTGAGGGAAAGGCAGGCAAGGCTTAAGGCGGAAATTTCCTCTGCGAAAGAGCTGCTTGCCGAGCTGAAGGAAAGCGCGAGATTGATGGCTGAAACAGCGAAGCAGGCCGAAGAGCTCGGCGCGAAGGTGAAAAATTATGGCGAGGCGGCTGAAAACCTCGCGGTGTTCACTTCCGCGCTCAGGGCAACGCAGGCGGAGCTTAGGAACTCGATGATTGAAACCATTAACGAGGCAATGGATGATATATGGGGAAAGCTTTACCCTTACGGCGATTTTTCAAGCGCGAAAATAGCCGTGGATGAGGGAAGCTACGAGATAATGGCAAGGCAGAGAAACAATGAATGGGTGCGCGTTGAA
>DASRUO010000145.1:0-5283 GCA_035655375.1 archaeon
AGGCGCCTTCCTTTAATATATTCAGCAAGAAAGGCTTCCACCCCGTCTTGCTCCAAAGTTTAGGCCTTGCATCTTTAAATGCATCAGCAGCATTGAAGGCAAGCTTCTTGTAGCCTGTTGAGCCGAATTTTTTCTGCAAAGCTTTTTGATACTCTTTTTCTGAAAGGCTGACGGCTGTAGTTTCCTCCATTCTTTTAATTGCATCGTTTTTGATTAACACTTCAGCCTCTTCAACCATGTTTTTCACATTATCCTTTGAGATTTTAGCACTAGTATGACTCGCTTCTTCAAGCTGTATTGGTGACTTTGTTCCGGCGGCTTCTCCTTTCTGATAAATCTGTTGAGCTTCAAAATCCAATTTCAGATTATTAATTCCGCTTTCCACATCTGATGGCAGGGATGTAACATTAAGCTTTGACTTAAGTCTCGACTTTATTTCATCTTTAACGCGGCCTTCTAGATTTGTAAATTGGGAACTTCCTCTTATTATACTGTCATCAGCAAATTCATCTCCTTGGAGAGGAACATTGAACGAAGTAGAGCCGGTTATCCTTGCCGAGAAGTCAGCCTCCTTAAGGAAACCGTCAACAGCTTCATCGGCAAGTGTTGCAGCTTTCAGCTCGCCCTTAAGGCTGGATCTTTGCTGATAAAATTCATTAAACACTGTTTCATCCTTGCCTACTGTTTCAATCACTTTCTTGGTTGCCTCCAAGATTTGTTCTTCTGTAATATCCGTTGTCAGCCCTGATGCAGTTACTTTAGTGCTGCGTTTCACAACTTTTTCAAGCTCCGGTGCCAGTTGCTTTGAAAGCTCTTCCGAAAGAGGTTTTTTGAACGGCGAATCAGGGTCACCGAAAGCCTGCCTTGAAACCTGTTCGGCAAGGCTATTAGCAATATTGCCTGAGATTATCTTTATCTGTCCCGGGCCCCTCAACTGTGTCGGAGAGAAAGTCCTTCCCGCGCCGGCAACAATGTCTTTTGTAATCTGCCATGGCAGGAATGCCTCAATGACATTACTCTTTACATCTTCAGTGGTAGCATTTTGCAGTTGGGTCTGTACATCTGAAACGTCACCTAAGCCGAACGCTTTAAACAGCCACGAAACCGGGGTAAGCACCCAAGTGTCCTCAAGCGTTTTGTTTATGGTTTTGAAAATTTCATCGGTGAAATTGAATATATCCGATAGTATAGGGACGTCATGCCCAATCAATGCTGTAAACGGAAGGACACAGTCAAACATAAAATTGAATAATGCGCCCCCCCAACCGATAATCGGCCTTAGCAATGAAGTGCCGATACTGGTCAAACCACATGCGGCCAAATAACCCCCTGCCGCCTTCCTCTTCGCGCTCACGACTTCCGGCGAATCGCCTTCCTGGATGCTGCTCTCGCCTTTCAGGATCGCATCCGCGCGGCTTACCGCATCGTTCGCGTTGTTCAGCTTTTTCAGGTCTTCAAGGAAAATTCTTTCAGGCGCGCCTTTCCATAAAACCGTGGCGTAATACGTTCCGTCCTTCTTGCCCTTGATTGTTTCAAGCAGTTTCAAAGGGCTTACGCCGCACACCGCGAGCTTCGCCTTCGCCTCCACGGGTTTTTTGCTTTCGCTCAGCGAAGGCTTTGCCGAAATTATGATTTCCTTTCCCTGCGCCTGCGCGAGCTGCGAATTGCCGGTGACGCAGACGCGCGCGTTCGCAACATACTTGTTCGTTTTCTCGTCAAACTTTTCAACTTTGAGCGAGGAAATGCCTTCATCCTGCCCCGCAGCGTAAAAGAACGGGCTTTCCCCCGTGATGCCGTCAAATTCGCCGGATTTCCGCGCGGAAAGGTCAACGTTTTCATTCCCCAAAGTGCTTGAAACATTAAGGTCGGTGCACTGCGCAGTTCCGTATTGCACGGGAATGTCCCCTTTCACGTTTAAAGCAATCTTTGAAATGTCCTTGGAGCTTTTAAGCAGGAAATAGCTTTCATCCTCGCCGATGCAGCCCTCAACAACGTTTTCCCTCACAAACGCGCGCATGTTCAGCGGATTTTCCGTGGCAACCTTGTCCATTTCAACCTTCACAATGTAGCCCTCGTTGTTGCCCAAATCAAGCGTGAGTTTGTTCGCGCTCACCGCGCCCTCAACAGCCCTTTTATCCGTTTCAAGCAGGGTTTTCGCGACATCTTTTGAAAGGTCTTCCAAGGCCGAATCCTTCGCTTCAACCACTCCAATCCACGCGTCAAGCTTTTCATTTTTAGTGAGGTCCTTGTCCACGGGCAAAAAGTTGGAAAAGTTCTGTATGCGCGGCAGGCATTGCTCGGTCTGCTGCCTCGAGCCCGAGCCGTCCTCATCGGTCAAGTCAATCACGACATTCATCAACTCCGGAACAATCGCCCCGCCCTGCACCGCGACCGAGCCGTTCAACGTTACGGAGTACCTTCCGCAGCCCTTGAAATTGTCGTTAAGGAAAACCTGTTTTCCATAGCCCCCGAGATATTCGCCGCCGCTTTTCCCCTCAAAGAAATCCGCCCTGAAACCCCTGATGAGGCCCTGCCTCTTGTCCATAGATTTCTGGAGGAGCGCCGGGCTTAAATTGTCCTGCGCGAAGTACACGAAAAACTGCTCCCTTTTCACGCCCAATTCATCAAAAGTGCAGTAGCCCCTTGCAAGGCTCTGCTGGCCGCAGGTGCTTCTATCCACCTCGGCGCCGAAATTCTGGATTTGCTTCTGCGCGTCGTTTATTTTCTGCTCAATCCTGTCAGCCAAAAACTCCGAAAGCTGCACCGAATCGCAGTAAGCGCTGTCGCACAAGGGCGTCTGAGAGGATGAGGCAACAATCGGGAAACGCACATCTTTTGAGCCGCCTTCGCACACGTTCAAGGTGACAATTTCCGAAGCCGCCTGCCCTTCCTTCACGTACTTGCCCAGCTTTACATCAACAATTATGGGCGTTGAATCAATCGGCGCGCCGCTCCTCACAAGGAAGCCTTTCACGTACACAGGAACAGGAGCGCCCTGGAAATCCTCCCTCTTGTCAAGCACGAGCTTGAAGGGCGCTTCAGAGCCGGGCCTAATCACCGCATCAGCCGGTTCAAGGTGCAGCCTGTTATTCCCAAACTCTGACCTTGAAAGGCCCCGCACCCTTACCTCTTCAGCGCACGTGCTCTTCAAGGTTAAATCTTCCGCGATTGCGCCCTCGCCGCTTTTCACGCTGATATAACTCATGTTTCCCGGCACGGCGACAAGGCACTTGTCGGCCGAAATGTGCGAAGTGATTATCACGGGGCCGAAGTCAAACGTTGTGCCGTCAATAACCCCGGTTATTTCAAGCTGCTTGACATCAAGCAAAGTTGTCTTCTGGTTCCTCAACGCCTGCGCGACAAGCGTTTTAGGCGGAATAATCGCTTCGCCTTTCCTCAAAAACTGTATTGATATGGGCGGCACGACGGTGATATCAACATTGCCGCGGCTCGTGGCGCTTGAAATCTTGAAATCCACGTTTTCAATGTCCGCCTCGCCCACGTTCCTCACAAAGAGCGGCCCCTGCGCCGACAATTCGCCGCGCGCGTCAGGCCCCAAATAAAGCTCGATGTTCCTGCTCACCTGCAGCGCGTACCTCGGGTTCCAAACGTAAACCTCGACAGGCATTGCCTTTTCGAAGCCCTCGCTCTTGAAAAGTATGTTGAACGTGAATTTTTCCTTTCCCGGATAGTTCCTTATGATTTTGTTAGTGATTGAAACCGTGACCTCATCCGTGTCCGAGCGGTTTCCCTCGGTGTCCGTGAGCTGCGGTGAAAGCGTTATCGCTTCCGATTCAACTTCAAGGCCGGTGTTTTTCTTTCCCTTCGCGGCAACTTCCGGCGTGAGCTCCAGTTCCAGCTGGCATTCGCTCCTGTTCGCGAGGCTCGCGGTGAAGCTTTCGGTTGCGGTTGTTGAAAAATTATTGTACTTGTAATAGCTTGAAGGGTCGGTCGGCGCGAGCGTGCCGTAAGTTGAATCATAATAAGAACGGTCCTCAAAGCCCGAGGCGACGAACACGGCAAGCTTTTTCTTGCTGAACACCAGGCAGTCGGGGCTTATTTTCGGGTTGTAGTCCACGATGATTTTCACTTCGTCTGAAACCGTGAAGCCCGTTTCCGTCCTTCCCTTCGCGATGATGTTCACTTCCGCATGCTCCGATTCCTTTTCGCCGGAATATTCCGCCACAACAACGATTCTCTGCTTTGAGTTCGCGCCGAGGCCGCTCAAAGGCGTGACGCTTATCGTGAGCCCTTCCGGCAAAGGGGTTAAAGGTTCGACGGTAAATGAAAGCTGCGAAATGCCCTGCTTTGAATTGTTTTCAAGGTCAAGGAATTTTTCTGCGGACTGCTGGCCTTTCTGTATCACGATTGATGCCTCGTCATCAGCCCAGCTGATTATGCCGGTTTTGGTGACCTCTATGGTGCCCTTTACCTCCTTGAAGCCTTCCGCGTTCACTGTGTACTTTATGGTGCCGGCGCCGAAAGAATTTTTCACCAGATACCTTCCGCCGCCGCCGTTGTTCGCGGTGCCGTCGCCCGAAATGGTTTCAAGGTGTTCCCCGGCGGAATCGTCAAGCATTATTTCGGCTTTTTCAATCCCGTTGCCGGCCTCATCAGTGAGCGATATTGAAAAGTCTTCGCCGTACTTAACCGTTTCAGGAATCGTGCTTAAAAGAATGTTTTTCTCCCTGAAAACGTTGAAGTAAAACTGCTCGTTGATTACGGTTTCGCCTGAAATGAGCTGCAGGGTTATTGAGCTGTTCTCAATTTCATTTGCCTTGAAGTAAAGCCTCACGCTTGTGGTGTCCTGCGGTGACAATACGACATTGTCAACCTGAATGCCTGTGTCCTGGCTGTTCAAATCAGGAAATTCGGAAAACCTGTCAATGCCGTAACCCTGAAAAGCTATTTTCGGCTTCTGCTTCGCGGTTGAAGCCTTCACTGTTACAGTGTCATTGCCGGCCTTCGGGCTCAAATCAGCCTGCAGCGCGTACAACTCGCCCAAAACCGCCCTGAAATTGTCGATTGAATATTCGGAACCGTCGCTCCTCACAAACTTGTACGAGGCGCACAAATCATTTTCGCACGAGGCGCTCGGCTCAAGAACCCTTATTTTTTCGCCCATTGTTTCCGCGTAAAGAGATGTTTTGTTCGCGGAAAATTCTTCAAGCCCCAACTCCGAATCTTCCGGTGTCCTGTAAACGCTGTTCCCGATCCTTGACCACGCCCTGAAATGCAGCTCAATTTCAGGGTCCGAGGCTGTTTCCTTAGCCTTAACCCGTG
>DASRUO010000146.1:0-21726 GCA_035655375.1 archaeon
AAAGCCGCAGGCCCCTTGTTCTGGACGCTGACGGCATCCGTGCGTGCGCCGGAATGAAATTCAGGGGCATTGCACTTATAACGCCGCACGAAAAAGAATTTGAAATCTTTTCGGGGAAAAAAATTTCGGGGAAAACCCTCAAGGAAAAGATTGCGCTCGTGAAAAAAACCGCGGAAAGGCATAAGTGCGTGGTTCTGCTGAAGGGCAGAACCGACATAATCTCTGACGGGGCAAAGATTGCGCTCAACAATACCGGCAATGCGGGAATGACGAAAGGCGGCACCGGCGATATACTTGCGGGGCTTTGCGCGGCCTACATTTCACTTGGCCTGAACCCTTTCAATGCGGCGCAGGCGGCGGCTTTCGTGAACGGGAAAATAGGCGAAGGGCTTTTAAGGGAGAAAGGCTTCGGCTTTATAGCATCGGATTTTGCGCAAAAAATTCCGGCGTGGACTAAAAGGCTGCTGCACTAAAGCCCGGATTATTTGGCGGGGAACTGAAGGCAACTTCCGGCTGCACAGCAGCGCCACAGCAAAAACTGCGCTAAAGCCCGTTTTAAGCGAGGAACTGCGGGCCCACAATTATTGTGCCGGCAAGGAAGGCCAAAAGCAGCACCGCGAGCATCGCGAGATTTAAGGGAATGAGCACAACGATTGCCGCCTGCGCGTCGCTTAAGGAAAAATACTGCCTCACCGTCTTGAAAAGCAGCACCGAACCGTAAAGCCTTATCACAGGCACCGCAAGCCAGCCGATGACCGGAATGAGGAATACGAGGCCTTCAACAAGCTGCACAGACGCGAAAACCGGGAGCGCGTAAGAATTGAAATTGTTGATGTCGTAGCTTTTCGAGTAAAAGTTCGCGATGAAAAAGTGCAGTGCGCCCCAAACGTATGAAAAGAAAAGAGAAAGTATAAGCCCCATCGGAATCGCGAACGCCATAACTGCAAGCAGTATCACCAAATCTATGAGCAGTGAAACCGCTTCCTGCCCCGCGAGGATTCCGGAGCCGAGCCTGTAAAGGAACGCCTCAAACCCTATGAGGATTGAAACCACGAGGAATACGAGCGCGTAGGAAACAACCGCCTGCCTTAATGCAAGCTTTTTTGAAAGCAGGGAGTCAATGCTTTCCCTGCCGGTGAAAATGCCGAAAAGTTCCCTGAGTGAAATCATTCTTACCGGAAAAAAGGTTGCTGGAAACAGTATTTAAAGGTTTTCAACAGAATTCAATCAATGAAAAAGCCCAAGCCAAAAACCGTTTCAAAGCCGTGGGGAAAATTCATTGAATACGCCACGAACAAAAAAGTTACTGTGAAAATAATCCACGTGAAGAAGGGCGGGAAGCTTTCCCTGCAGTCGCACAGGCACAGGGCGGAGTTCTGGATCGCGCTGGATGAAGGCCTTACCGTGCTGGTAAACGGCAGGAAGAAGAGGTTGAAAAAGGGCGAAACCGCTTTCGTGCCGAGGAAAGCAAAGCACCGCGTGATTGCCTCGAAAAACGCGCGCTTCCTTGAGATTGCCTACGGAAAATTCGATGAAAAAGACATCAAAAGGTTTGAGGACGTTTACGGAAGGGCTTAGAGAAGCTTTTCAAATTCTTCAACACTTAAATTCAAGTCTTCTTTAATTATCTTGACCAGAAGCCCTTGCCCTATAAGTTTTCCCTTATGGACCGGAATTGCGATTCTTTTTCCTTTCAGGTTCTTGAAAATGTAGTGTGAGCCGCGCACATGAATCAAATGAAAGCCGAGCTTTTTCACAACGCCTAATAATTTGCGTGGCTTTAATGGATTCATTAAAGTCACTGAACTGCAACTTCAACATCCTTTATTGTCACAATTTTGGTTGCTGGCAGCTCATCCTTGCCCAAAGACTCCAAATAAGCCTGTATCGCCTCTTTTATGTTGGAATTAATCTCCTTCAAAGTATCCCCCTGAGTATGGCAACCGGGAAGTTCTGGCACTGAGGCAACATAAATGCCGTCCTCATCTTTTTCGATAACAACTTTGAAAGCCTTTTTCATACAAATTCACCTTTGTAATAAAGGGCTTGACAAATTTAAATAGGTTTTGAGGCCTCATTTCCGCTGCGGATTTGCTGATTTCCGGTTAAATCATTCCCTTCGCGGGCTTTTTACTTCATTCATCTTTGCCAAATTTTCATTAAATCATTTTGCGGGCCTGTTTCTTGGCCATGCGGATGCATTTCACGTGCCAGTACTGCCCCGCCCATTTCTTGTCCGTTCCGCCGGCGCCGCAGAGCGAGCATGTTTCATCATACCTTCCTTCAGGCGCGGGCTTCGGTTTTTTATTTTCAGGCTTCGCTTTCACGGGTTTGCCTGAATCCTTTTCAGGCTGCCCCGCGCCATCCTCCTTCTTCCCGAAAAAATTATTCAATAACCCCACTGCCAACCCTCTCAAACCTTAACTTCATTCCGCGCTGGACATCGTTTTTTTCAACGCCGCCCAAAGCAATTCCCACGTTTTCATTCACGCTTGCAACACGGAGCTGCTCATGGTGCGCTTCAATTGATTTCACTGTTGCAATCTTGTTTCCAACTTTCGCCTTGAAGCCGAGCACGAGCGCGCCTTCAATTATTCTTCCGACTGGAACGACGCCGACGCCTTTGATGTTGTACACGTCCTGTATTTCCACTACAGCGTAATCGGATTCTTTTGAAAGCCTTGAATCGGTTTCCGCCTTGAGCTTTTCATCAAGCTGTTCCTGCGCGGTCTTCTTTTTTCCCATGAAATTGTCGAGCAGGCCCATATTCAGTGCACCGTTGAATCCAGTTTTTCGTAAACCATTGCAAGGATGCCGCCGCCGAAGTAAAGTATTATCAGGCCCTGCAGCACCCATACAACGACAAGCATCGCGCTCACGTTAAAGCTCGTGAAAGTCATCAGCAGCCCTGAAACCGTTCCGATGAGGAATAAGAACAAGCCATAAGTTGTGCCCCTTTCAAAAGGCGTGTTGCAGGAAATCACCTTATTCACTGACTCGTAAAAGTACGCGAAAATTACGCCTTCAATAAACGGCACTAGGAAAAACACCTGCATCAAGGGGTCATTGAATGCCCTGAAAACCTGCGCCGGGTAAAGCGAGGAATAGCCGGGCACGATAAATTCCCATAAAACGCCTAAAATGGCGCCGGCAACAACTGAAAAAGCGCCGAAAGCGATTCCGGATAAAAGCACCGGCTTGAGCTTTAAAGCCATGAAAATAATACGTTCAACAAATATAAAGGTTTTTTGCCTTCCGGAAATTAAGGTTATTTAATTGTTTCCCGCAGTAATTCTTGA
This sequence comes from archaeon, assembly GCA_035655375.1. Taxonomy (GTDB): domain Archaea; phylum Iainarchaeota; class Iainarchaeia; order Iainarchaeales; family Iainarchaeaceae; genus DASRUO01. The sequence goes on from DASRUO010000146.1 coordinate 3,300, forward strand.
ATGATTATAGGCGTTGTCGGCAAGCCGAGTTCAGGGAAAAGCACTTTTTTCAATGCGGCGACAATGCTCGATGTCCCGATGGCTTCATACCCTTTCACTACAATCGAGGCCAATAAAGGAATAGGCTTTGTGCGCGTGGAATGCATTGACAAGGAATTCAATGTGCAGTGCAACCCGCGCACCGGCTTCTGCCATGAGCATGTGAGGTTCGTTCCCGTGGAATTGGTTGATGTCGCCGGACTGGTGCCGGGGGCGCACGAGGGCAAGGGCATGGGGAACCAGTTTTTATCTGACCTGTCAAGGGCGAGCGTTTTAATCCATGTGGTTGACGCCTCGGGCTCAACCAACGAGAAAGGTGAAACCATTTCGGCCGGAAGCCACGACCCCGCGAAAGACATTGAGTTCCTTGAGGAAGAAATTGATTTATGGTTTTACGGAATCCTTGAAAAAAACTGGCCCAAATTCAGCAAAATTCCTTTCGATTCCAAGGCGAAGCTCATCACCGCGATAACGCAGAACCTTTCAGGCATTGGCGCAAAGGAAAGCCAGATTGATGAAACACTGCGCGAAACAAATCTGCTGGAAAAAAAGCTTGCCCTGTGGAGCGAGGAAGAGAAAAAGCTTTTCGCGCGCAGATTCAGGGAAAAATCCAAGCCGATAATAATCGCCGCGAACAAGGCAGACCTTCCTTCGGCAAAGGAAAACATTGAAAGGCTCAGGAAAAAATTCCCTGAAAAAGAAATCATCGCGTGCAGCGCAATCTCGGAGCTTACGCTGAAAAAGGCTGCGAAAGAGCAGGCGATCGATTACGTGCAGGGCGGTAAAGAGTTCAGGGAACTGAAAGAGCTGAGCGAAAAGCAGAGGCAGGGGGTTGATTATATAAAGAAAAATGTTCTGCAGATTTTCGGCTCAACAGGAGTGCAGGAAGTGCTGGAAAAGGCGGTGTTTGAACTGCTCGGATTCATCGCAATTTTCCCGGGGGGCACAAAGGGTTTAACCGATAGTGAAGGAAGAACGCTTCCGGATTGCTGGCTGCTGCCTCCGAAAAGCACAGCGCTTGAATTTGCTTTCGCAATCCACACGGATATCGGGCAGGGCTTCATCAAGGCGATTGACGTTAAAACGAAGCAGCTTATAGGGAAAGAGCACGAATTAAAGCACAGGGACGTGGTTGAAGTTGTTTTCAAGAAGTAGGAAGCCTAGCGCTTGAACAAGTTCATCTTTTTTTAAGCACAACTAACTGCGGAGACCTGCCAATTAACTCAATTTCAGAAAAAATTTCCGGGTTGGTATCAATCCATTTTCTAAAAGCAAGCCCAAACTGCCTTGAATACCTGAAGTCCCCTTCTTGCGGAGCGCCGTGAAAAAGCGTTTCCTTCATCACACGCTCGGCTCCAGGACCGGCTGGCTCCCAATAAGCAATCCTTGAAAAAGAATCCAATTCAGGATGGGTGTATAAAAGAATCCCGCCTATCGAGGCCGCAACAAAACAGGCGTTGGGGTTGTTGCTCAGCCTGCCAATCAGCATCTTGCTCAGGTTTCCGGATTCAGCCCTAAGCTGGCGAAATCCCTTTTTTCCTTCACTCGTTCCCCCATGGGTGAATACGCCTGCGGAAACAATTGCATCAAATTTCTGGCCCGGGAATATTGACGCAATATCCGTTATGTCTCCTGTTTGCCTGTTTATTCCTTTTATTTTGCTGTATTTTTGTCTCTCAGGCGCTAAGTCAAGTGCGAAAGCCTTTATGCCTAGCGATTTCAGTATTCCCAAATCAGCTAGATAAAAAAGCATACCCCTATCGGCTGGGCCGACCTCAAGAATAGTTTTAATGCCTGCAGCCCTGAACGCCTCCTCAAAGCGGGCAATCAAGGGTTTTCTGAAGTGTTCCAAGGAGTTGGCTTTTGAATCCCTTAAAAGAGCGGCGTAAAGAGCTGAAAGTGACCGCATGCTTGCAGTGCGCCAGCCAAGCTCCTTCATGATAAGTGAAAGATTTTCTGACCCGACCAAATTCACTTTCAGCCTTTTAAGGACGGCTGCCAGCTGGCTCTGGGTTGAATTAATGAGTTCATAAAAAACTTGCTCGTTGCCTAATTTTGTTGAAAATCTTTTTAACCTCCGGAGCACTTCCGCCTTATTCAACAAATATTCCTTTCTGAGTTTCAACTCCTGCTCGACTGTCCTTAATTGCCCCTCATGAGCCCGCTTCCCGGCATTCAGGCCGGAGATTTCATCAGCCAGCCTTGAAGCCTGCACTTTCAGGATGCTGATTTTTTCGGCGTTTTTCCGCTGCAGGCTTTCGAAATCACGCTTTCTCAAATTGCCTTTTTTGTCGGTAAAGTAATGGATGTCCAGATAGCTTCCTTCCAGATAATGTGCGGGGTGCCTTGAAAGCCGCTCAATTCTTTCTTTGATTTCCTGTAATTGCTTTTGCTTCGCCGAAATACCCTCAGAAAACGAGGATATCCTGGCTTTAGCCACGAGCATTTTCTTCTTTGGAGGCATAAGGAAATGTAGGCAAAAGAACTATTTAAAGGTAGATTGAAAAACCAAGCTGAAAAACCGCGACGTGATTGAAATAGTGCACGGCGCGTGAAAAAAGTCAGGGTTTTCCCGAACGCTGGAGCTTGTCACCGCTGCGGGCGTTTGATTTCAGGCCTTCACGCTGGCGGACCCTGTTGAAGCCGCCCCTGTGAACGCCTGACCTGCCTTTCATGCGCATACAAAATCACGGCTTTGTATCTTTCAGTTTTTCAGGTTTGCTTTCAACGGGTTTTTGCGAGGCAGGACCTCTCCTGTCACCGCTTCCTGGCCTGGGCCTTAAGCCGGCGGGAACGCCTGGCCCCCATCCGCCGGTTCTGCGCACTCCAGCTCTTCTTCTCCCCGTAATAAATTTCCATAAATAGTAAGAGTCCGCGGAATTTAAGCTTTTTGCATCCGGCAAAACAAATAAATTCGGGTTAAGGCATTTGTTTAGCATGGGAAAAAGCGAAAGCATTGTTGAGGAAGCGCGCGCGAAAGCGGTTGAAACGCTGAAAATCTGCTCCACAAGGCACGGCCTTTACGCTTCCGGCGGAAAGGATGGCTACGCTTCCGTGTGGGCGCGCGATTCAATGATTTCAATGATTGGCACCTCCGCTGATTCGGGAGAATTCGGAAAGGTTTTCGCGCAAAGCATTGAAACGCTTGCAAGGCACCAGAGCGCCAATGGGCAGATTCCGAACGATGTGGACATCTTTGAGAAAGGGAAGCCTAAAATTGTCACTTTCGCGACGATTGATTCAAGCCTCTGGTTCGTGCTCGGCGAATATTTTTACAAGAAAAAATTCGGTTCCGCACTGTGGAAAAGGCACGGGGAAAAAATTGCCGGCGCAATGCACTGGGCATCAATGCAGGACGCCGGCGAGGACTCAATGCCGGAGCAGCAGCCGACAAGTGACTGGATGGACTGCTTCCCGCACAAGTACGGGCACACCATAAACACGCAGGCACTTTACTACGCGGCGCGGAAAGCCGCGGGGAAAAGCAAGGGGCTGGATTTTTTCAGGAAGCAGGTGAACAAATACCTCTGGGATGAAGAACTCGGATATTTCCTGCCGTGGCACTGGAAAGACCATGAAAAATTCAGCGAAAAGGAAAAATGGTTTGACTCTCTTGGCAATATGCTCGCAATAGTTTTCGGTCTTGCGGACAAGAGGCAGGCAAGCCGCATTCTCAGGGTTGTTGAAAAGAAAAAAATCGCGCAACCTTACCCGATGAAGGCGATTCACCCGCCCATAATGAAGGGGGGCAGTGAATGGAAGGACTACTTTGCGGCATGCCTCGCGGGAAAGCCGGACTCTTACCTGAATGGCGGCATCTGGCCGTTCATCGGCGGCTTTTACGTGTGCGCGCTCGTGGAAGCTGGAATGCTCGGCAAGGCGCGGAAAGAGCTGGCGCTTCTGGCGCGCGCCAACAGGCTCGGAAAAAAGTTTGAATGGGATTTCAATGAATGGGTCCACCCGAAAAAACGGAAGGCCGCGGGCGGAAGGCATCAGGCGTGGAGCGCCGGCTGTTATCTTTTGGCGTACGCTGCGGTGAAGAAGGGCAAGAACCCCCTGAAAATCTGATTGCGCGCGGCGCGGAACAAGCGAGGAAAATTTCAGATGCGGAGCTTTGACTGCACAAGGTTCATCATGTCAAGCGAAACCTTCCTGTAATCAAAGTTTTCAACGACGTGGCGCCTTCCATTAATTGACATTTTTTCCCTCAGCTGGTCGTCGGTGAGAAGATTCAGCAGGTGCTCCGCGAGGTCGTCCACATCAGCGCGAACCGCGAAAGTTTTCGGCACATCAAATTTCACCTTATGCTTCGAGCTGAAGCCCATGTCCTTGTACACCCATTCCTCTTCCAGGTCAATTGTTTCGCCGACTTTCGCGAGGAAGCCTGTTTCGCCGTGCACAACAGTGTCTTTTACGCCCATGGCGTCAATGCCTAGAACAGGAACGCCGCACGCCTGCGCCTCAACCTGAATCATGCCGAAGCCTTCAATCCTGCTCGGGGCGGCGTAAATGTCCGCGGCGCTCAGAAGCACGCTCACCGTTTCCCTTGAAATGGGGCCGTCAACGTATTTGATTCTGTTGCGCGGAAGATTTGAATCCCTGATGATTTTCACCTCTTCGCGGTGGTGGTAGTAAGGCGAAAATTTTTCCCAGCTCTTGCCCACATAAACCCAGTCCTTGAACTCCGGATTGATTCTTGCGAGCGCTTTCAAAACCTCCTGGAAGCCCTTGCTGGTGGTGTCGCCGCCAACCGTTAAAATGAGCTTTTCGTGCGGCTCAACACCCAAAATGCGGCGCATTTCCATTACGCGCGGGTCATTTTTAGGGATGGGCCTTATTTCATCAGTGTCAATGCCGATGGGCACGGGAAAAATGTTCTTGTTGTAGACGCCGTCACGATGATATGTTTCCTTCACCCAGTTGCTTGTAACGAGAATCAGCGGGAGCCCGTTCAGCATATCATGGTAATTCGCCACCCAGCCGTCGGCATTCAGCCACGGCACAGGCGTAACCCCGTGCTCTAAAGGGTGTTCCACCAGGTGCGGAATGTCCCCCCAGAAGCCTATCCCGACCGCGATATCGGGCTTGAAGCTTTTGTAAAGGAATTCTTTCTCAAAGGAAGCGAACCTGTTGCACGGCATCACAGGAAACTTGTTTTGCTTGAGGCCGCGGTAAAGGAATTCGCCCTGAAGGCTGATGCCGTCAAGCTCCGCGGGGTAGGGGTAAAGCACAACGCTCCTGAATTTTTCAGTGAGCGTTTTCACTGATTCTGAAGCTTTGCCGCGCGTGAAACTTTTCCCGTTCATTCACAACACTTTCGTGAAAGCTTCTTTTCCGGAACAGCTCAGGAACTCAAAGCTTTCCTTACCAAAACCATACACGGCATTGATTAAATACTTTTTCTTCGCGAGTTCGCGCGGCTTCAGCGCGAAAATTTCGCGCGCCTTCATGTCCGGCACGCACATGAAAGGATTTTCCCTGCGCACGTAACTGAAATTGTAAAGGCTCTTGCATTCAATCAGCCCTTCCCCCACCATCTTTGCGACTGCTTTGTGCACTTCCATGTGCCTGTTGTGCCCGTACTCGCCGTTCAATCCGTGAGTGAAAACGAAATCAAACTTTTTGTCCATTGCAACCGGCTCGATTCTTTTCACAACCTCATCAAGGCTTTCAAGCTTTTTTTCGGGGTGTTCGTCCTCAAGGTCTGAGATGAAGGCGCGCGCATTCAGCTCTGAGCACACACGGAAAAATTTCGGCTTCCTGTCAGCGTCATCCTTCCGGCAGAGCGAAAGTATTGCCCACTCCCAGCTTTGCTCCCTCAAAATCCTGCCGCCCATCCATATGGTTTCATCGTCGGGGTGCGCAACAACGATTAAAGCCTTCACCATAAGGATTGATGTGCCGCATTAAGAATAAATAGTTAGCCTGCGTTGTTCTGAGTGCGGGGCGTGAATGTTTAATGGCGGAAGTGTTCAGTGCCGGAGACCTGAATATTGATTTGTTCCTGCACACTGGGGAAAAGCCCGCAATGGGAATTGAGAAAAGCGTGCCGCGAGTTGAATATTCAATCGGCGGCAACGCGGCGAATTTTGCCATGGCATTGTCCGGGCTGGGGAAAAAAACTTTTCTTGTGAGTGCGCTCGGAAAGGATTTTTACTCGGAATTCCTGAAAACACGGCTTAAAAGCGCGGGGGTGACGCCGCTGCTTTACGGTTTCCCCGAAAAAAATGGGATCTCGGCCATATTCGTTTCCGGAAGGGACAGGGCAATAATGTCCAACAAGGGGGCGTTGCTGGGGTTTGGCTCCGCAATGGCGGGAAAGAAAATCCTGCCGAGGTTAAGCGCCGGAGACATCGTTTTTTTCGGCGGATTCTTCCACATGCCGAAGATGAGGAAAGGGTTCGGAAAGCTGCTTTCCGCAATAAATAAAAAAAGGGCACGGGTTTTTTTCGACACAACTTATGACGAGCACAACAACTGGAGCCTGGACGGCTTTCTCAGCAAGATTGACACGCTTTTCGTGAACGAGATTGAACTTGGAAAAATAGCCGGCAAAAGCGGCGGCGCTGGGGCGGCAGTGAAAAGGCTCCTGAAGCGCGGCGCAAAAAGCGTTGTGCTGAAGCGCGGCGGGAAAGGCGCGGAATTTTTTTCCTCTGGAGCGCACATCACAGGCCCTGCCGTTCCGGTGAAAGTCATTAACGCGACCGGCGCGGGGGATTTCTTCAACGCCGGCTACACGTACGGGGCCGTGAAAGGGTACGGCGTGAAGGCGTGCCTTGAATGCGGGAATTTTGCAGCGGCGCGGAAAATTTCAGCGGAAAAATATTTTCTTCCGCGCGCAGCGGGGCTTGAAAAATTCCTCGCCGGAAAAAACCTCGCGGAAGCGAGGAAAGTGAAAAATTATGCAGCGCTTTCGAAAGCGGTTGCGGGCGAAATAATCAACCAGCTCAGGGAAAAGCCCGGTTCAGTGCTGGCGCTCGCTTCAGGGTGCACGCCATCGGGGGCTTACTCTGAACTGGCAAAGGCTTACAGGAGCGGGAAAGCCGATTTCTCGAAAGCCGTTTTCCTGGAGCTTGATGAGTACGAGGGCGCTCCGCGCGAAAACACTTTCGGCTTTAACCTCAGGAAAAAATTCATTGAAAAGGTGAATTTCAGGGAAAAAAACGTGCACCTTTTCAGGGGAAGCGTGAAAAACGCGCGGAAAGAAATACGCGGCACCGAATCATTCATCGCGCGCAAAGGCATTGACTTCATGCTTTTAGGCATCGGCGAAAACGGGCACATAGCGTTCAACGAACCGGGCACAAGGTTTTCCTCGGGCACGCATATCGCAAAGCTCAGCAGGAAAACACTCCGCGCCAACAGCGGAAAAACAGGGGAAAAAATTCCGGGAAAAGCGATTACAATAGGCCTGAAAACGGTAATGTCCGCGGAGAAAATAGTGCTTGCGGCGAACGGGGCGGAAAAGGCTTACGCGGTGAGGAAAGCTTTGAAGGGAAAGCCTTCAGCTTCCGTGCCTGCCTCAGTGCTGCAGGGGCACAAAAACGCCGTATTCATTGTTGACAGGGCCGCCGGAAAACTGCTGTAAAAAAATGGAAAATTTGTTGTTGAATAAAAAAAAATGCGTCTGCCGTGTCTGAAGGCAACGGATTGTTCACACTATGGAGAGCCGCGCGTTGAGGTAGGAAATCGTTGACTCCGCGCCCTGGTTGAGGTTCACGCCGTTCCTTGTGATGCCGTCAAAGCACCCCCCGGTTGATTCATCGTAAACCATCTGGTTCATTGTATTGCGGCCCAGGAACCATTCAAAGGATTTCCTCGCGTTTGAAAGGTAAGATGAATCGTTCGTGGCATTGAAGGCCTTGAGGTAAGTGGTTGTAAGCGTTGAAGCCTCAATGGGCTGCTGGTCGTAAAACGCGCGCCTGCCGTTTTTCCTGAACCAGCCGTCCTGCCCCACGGGGACGAGCTTTCCGTTTATGAAATGCGTTTTTGTGAGGAAGTCAAGGGAAGCAACGGCAATTTTCCTCGCCTTCCGGGTTTTATCGAATTTTTCGGCCTCGAAAAGCGCTTCAGGCAGGACGCTGTTCGCGTAAGTGAGGTAAGGCTCGAACCAGTGCCAATCATCTCCCTTATTGGCCTCAAACTTTGACACAAGGGATTCAAGGAGCCTTTGGGTCAGGCTTTTAAACGATTCCGCAATTCCGGATGCGTTGGAAAGCCCGATTAAAGTGTTTGCCTGCGCCCGCGGGGAAACGATTTCGTTTTCATACCTGAGGGCTTTTTCAAGAACATTCCTTGCCCTGAGCTTCAAATCTTCCGGCAGCGGGCTTTTCAGGGCGCCCCCTAATGCCTTTACTGTCCTGCCGAAGCTGTCCTCGCTTCCTGCTTCATCCGCAAATTCGCGGTTTCCATCCACAAAGTTGCGAAAATAGCCGTCACTTATCTGGCATTTTTCAACGAATGAAATGAAGGTGCCCGCGGCCTTCAGCATTTTTTTTGACGGAAGCCTTGAATACGCTTTCACGGCCACTGTGAGCGCGCGCGAATTGTCGTCAAGCGTGTAGCCGCTTTCCCTTAACGGAACATTGTAGTCCGCGAACTGCATCATGCCGAAATCGTCCGTAAGCCCGTAAAAGTGCCTGAAATTTAGGCGGGGAACCCTGCTGAAACGCTCTGAATGCATCGGCGAGAGCCCGCTGAAAACTTGGAAATAGCTTGTGGAAACGTTTTGCCAGGTCATGCGCCTGCTGTACTCAAAAGAGTTGCGCTCAAGCGAACGCTTCAGCGCCGCATCATCCAGAAGCCTGATGACATTTACGGCAAATTCTGAAGCGTCGTTTTTCCCCACGATGAGCCCCCTTGAATGTGAAAGCATTTCCTCATTGTACTTGTTCTGGGATGAAACAATCGCCTTGCCCGCGGACATCGCGTAGCTTACGGTGCCGCTGCAGATCTGTTTGGGGTCAAGCGAGGGCGCAATGTAAACATCCGCAATCTTGAGGCACTCGATTATTTCCTTCAGCGAAAGATACTTGTCAAGGAATTTCACCTTTTCGGAAATGCCGAGGCTTTCCGCAAGCCTTCTCAGCTCAAGCCTGTATGATTCGCCCTCGTGCTCCCTGACCTTCGGGTGTGTTTCACCGACAATAAGGTAAACGGCATCGGGGTGCCTTTCAAGGATTTTCGGCATCGCGGCTACCGCGTGCTCCAGGGCCTTTCCCCTGCTGAGCATGCCGAAAGTGAGCAAAACCTTTACGCCTTCAAGCCCGAATTTTTTCCTGAGCTTTTGCTTTTCCCTGCCGACATCAATGTTGGGCACCCCGTGCGGTATGACGGCTATTTTCTTCGGCGGGACGCCGTAATCTTTCACGAGTATTTTTTTCGCGTTTTCGGTCATTACAACCAGTTTGCTGCTCAAGGCGCAAATCCTTTTCGTGACGCGGAGCAGGTCCTTGCCGGGATTTTCAAGGACCGTATGAAAAGTGGTGACAACCTTTTTCTCGGTGAGCTCCATGAACGAAATTAAGTTTTCACCCCAGATGCCGCCGAAAATTCCGTACTCGTGCTGTATGTTTACAACCGCGGCGGAGGGCATTGAATTGATTTTCCTCGCGGCTGCCTTATAGCTTTCGGCGCTTTCCTCATTGATCTTTGAGACGACTTTCCTGTTGTAAATGCGGAAGCTTGATTCCCCTTCCTCCATTGCCACTATTGCCGGCTCAACCGCGTTGCCGAAGCGTTTCTGCAGGGAATCGCTCAGGTCCTTGGTGAAAGTCGCGATGCCGCACTCGCGCGGCGGATAAGTTGAAAGGAAAACCACTTTGCCTTTGCCGTTCAAAGCAACCACTTTTCGGCGCAGGGTTTCTGCGCTGAACATTCATTGTGGCGACACGCTTTTAATCCTCATTCAAGCGAGTTCAGCACGCTTTTCAGGTTCAGTTTGCGGACGGAAATGTTCGAGTCAGCGCCGCCGCTGAAGACAAGGATGGATTTTTTGTCGAGGCCTTGAATGATGCCTGTGGGAAAAACAACGCCGCCCTTGAAGCCGCTCTTTTCGAAGCCGGAATCGGGGCCGAACAATGGCTTTTTGTGTGGAGTGCGCGCGATAACCTTTTCGGGGTTTTTCAGCCCCAGAAGGACTGCGCCGGCATTGTAGATTTTTGCCGAGTCCTTGTTGTCCCTGTCCTTCAGCCTCACGCCGTGGTAAATTTCAAGCCAGCCCTCATCAGTCCTGATTGGAATGGGGCCGGCGCCTATCCTCAAATCGTCCCACGAGCCGTGGTTCCGCGGCCTCAGCACAGGCCTGTCCTTTCCCCAGAACAAAAGGTCTTTTGAATACGAAACCCATATGCTCGGTTTGTCAAAAATCATCGTGCCCTCGGGCCTGTGCAGCGCGACATAGTAGCCGTTGATTTTTTCCGGAAAAATCACCACGTCCTTGTTCTGCTGCCTGAAAATGATGCCGTGCCTTTTCCACGCGTTCAGGTTTGCGGAGGTCGCAAGCGAGGTTGAAACGCCGCTCGACATTGAAACGGAAACATAGGTCATCGCGTACCTTTTCTCTTTCTTCAGGAAAGTTATGCGCGGGTCCTCCACGCCGAAATCACCGTCCTCCATAAGGCCGTAAAAGTCCGGCTTCTGGCTTATTTTTTCAACTTCCATGCCGCTTTTGTCAAGCAGTATTTTCCTCAGGTGCGAAATCGTGGGCAGCCTTGAAATGTCCCAGTCCATGATGAAACAGTCGGGGCACAAATTCATTTTCTTCCTGTCGATTTTCTCCGTGTAGAGCTCCATTTTTTTCTTGCCGGTGAAGCGCGGCGCGAGGAATGTTTTCTCATCATGGTAAGGGGTTTCCGCGATGCGCGCGTACAGGAGAATTTTTTTGTTGGGAAGCCTCACCGCTGCCGGATTGAATGCGCCGCGCACCCTGAACTCTTTCACCGTGGGCTTAATGTCCTGCGGCTTCACTAAAAGCTTTGCCTCGGTTTTCATCATTATTAGAAGAAAGCTTTCCGGTATTTATAGGTTGCCTTGAACAATTTGATTTGCCATAAATAGCGCTTTTTCTTTTCGCACAGCTTTCAGCTTTTTTTCTTTTTTGGCACAGATTGTTCTTTCTAGCCTAAAACTGATTCTCTTTCTTTTTAGCGCAGGTTTTTCTTTCTCTTGGCAAGAGAAAGAAAAAAGTGCTGGTGTAGCCCCAGCCGGATTTGAACCGGCGTCCCAGGCTCCCTTCGCAACCATGCCTTGTTTCTCTTTCTTTTCCGTCAAGGCTTTTCTTTCTCTTTTAAAGAGAAAGAAAAGGGTTGCTCCAAAGGCCTGTATCCTTGGCCACTAGACGATGGGGCTGTGCATTAAACAAACCTTCAAAAAACATTAAATAGTTCCCTTATTCTGCCTTAACCCTTAAAATTGGGGGTTTAAGTTACTTTAAAAAAATTTGCTTCCAAAAGTCTTCTTGAAAGGGAGGGTAGCTCAGCCTGGTTTAGAGCACACGACTGATAATCGTGTGGTCGTGAGTTCAAATCTCACCCTTCCCATTCACAACCCTTTCAAGCAGTTCATTTTTTGTTAAACCGCAAAATTTTCTGCTTTTCCGCGATATTTTAACATTTAGCTTGGGCAGTGCATTTGAACAATAATTATTATAAATTTGCGTTTTAATGCATAAGTATGGAAGTCTCCTCCCTTGACCTGAGGATTCTGCGCTACTCGCTTGAGCACGGCCTTCTAGCCTCCGAGCGCGAAATTGCCCGCAAATTGAAAATCAGCCCTTCAACCCTTTCCTTCAAGTTCAGGAAGTTTGAGGACCGCGGAATCATAACGGCTTACAGGTACAGGGTTGATTTCGCGAAGCTCGGCCTGGGGCAGATTGCGTGGATTTTCGTGAAACTGAGGTTCGGCGGGAAAAGCATACGCAAGGTTATGGACTCATTCCTCGAACATCCGGAGGTGCACGTGTGCCTTTACACAAGCGGCCGCTATAATCTCGCGCTCAAGGTTTACGGGAGAAGCCTGGAAGAAATAGGGAGGTTCGCGGAAAAAATCCTGACGGAGCACAGGAGCGAGGTTGTCGCGCACAAAACAAGTTTCGTGGAAAAGGTTTTGAAAAGCCACAATATGGAATGCGGGGACGGGAAAAAAATTGCGGCGGATGAAACTGACATCGCAATACTTTCCGAGAAAATGGTTAACCCAAAATCAAGCCTGAATGATGTTGCGAAAAAGCTGAAGCTGCACCGCAACACGGTAAGCGTGCGCTGGAAAAAGCTTTTAGATGGAAAAGTGGTTGTGAAGAAAACCCCGATAATAAACCCCGAGCTGCACCGCGCGATAGGAATTTATTTCATGGCCGTGAATCTGATAAAATCAAGGCCGAAAAAACAGCACGCTTTGTGCACGGAGCTGCTCAGCATGAACGAGGTGCACGAGCTCAACGTAATGGATGCAGGCTCAAAATATGACATTATCGCAATACTCAGGACGAATGACATGAACTCTTATTACACGCTTCTGAATAATTCAGTTTTCGGCGCGAAAAAAATTTCCGGCGCGATAATGGAGCTGAACTCTAAAATAATCCTCAGCTCGGATTCAAGGCGGCACACCTATTTGAAGGATTTGGGGATGGAGAAAATCCTTGAAAAAAATTAAAGTGGGCGGAGCAAAGCCGGCATTGCCCCTGTTTCATGGAAAAGTAAATTAAAGAAACCTTGACCTGACCTTTAAAGCGGTCGGCGTCATTGCAAGCCCGCCCCTGGAGGTTTCCCTCAGCTCTGAAGGAATCCTTTTCCCAATCCTGTACATCGCGCCCACAACCTCATCAAAAGGCACGGCGCTTTCAACCCCGTTCAGCGCCATCTCCGCTGCCGCGAAAGAGTTTGCGACCCCGATTGCGTTCCTTTTAATGCACGGCACCTCTACCAAGCCCGCTACAGGGTCGCACACCAAGCCCAAACAGCTTTTCAGGGAAATCGCGCCTGCATTGATTGCCTGCTCCGCTGAGCCGTTATAAAATTCAACTATTGAGGCCGCGGCCATTGAAGCGGAAGCGCCGATTTCCGCTGCGCAGCCCGCAACAGAGGCCGCGAAAGTGGCGCGCTCCGCAATGAACAAACCGATGCCTGAAGCAGTGAGCAAGCCGTTAAGCATTTTTTCCTCGCTCGAATCAACCTCTTCATTGAGCGCGAGCAATGCTCCGGGAAGAACGCCGCAGCTTCCCGCTGTCGGCGCGGCAACCACTAAGCCCATTGAGGCGTTCACTTCCGCGACCGCAAGGGAGTAAGCTAGCGCCTTGCTCACAATCCTGCCAGTAAGCGGGTTTTCGCGCTGCCTTAAAGAGGAAAAATATTTTTTTGCGCTTCCCCTTACAAGGCCGCTTTTAGTGGTTATTTCCTCGCTCACGCCCTTTGCGGCGGCGCAGGTCATCACGTGCGCAATCTTGCGCATCTCCGCGAGTATTTCTTCGCGGGATTTACCCTGTTGTTCCCGCTCAAATTCAAGCGTAACCTCGTGGATGCTTCTCCGCTCTTTCACGGCCTTTTCAAGGATTTCGTTCACGCGAAGCCACCTCAAGCTCCAATTCCCTGAAATCAACCATTCCCCCGCCCAATGATTCGCCGAAGCCACAGAAGTTTCCGCAATCGGTTTCGGCTGAAATGAACGCGGAGTTAGGGTGCTTTGAATCATCATGCATTTTCCTGAATGAAACTTTAACGCCGAAAGCGCGCGCGATTTCAAGCGATTTTTTCAGGCTCTCATCATGCGCTTCAAGGCCTAAAATGCCGGCAATTATGGCTGTTTTCGTGCCGTGCCCTTCGCCGGTGTCCGCGAAAGAATTGTAAAGCGTAACCTCAATTGCCTTGAGCCTGCCGCGGAGTTTTTTGTGCAGCGCGAAACCGATTCTCTGCGCTCCCGCGGTATGCGAGGAACTCGGCCCCACCATTATCGGCCCGATGACATCGAAAACGCTCAGCTTTTTTCCTCGGGAATCCATGAAAAGGAAAGCGGAAAGCGGGATTAAAAGGGTTGCTGGGCAAAGGCACAGCAAACTTATTTTTTATTTCACTGGAGGTTTTAAGCCTTAATTCAGCCAATCCATTATTGCTTCTTTTCTTTTTTCGCCAACGTTTTTTCTTTTCTTGCAAGAAAAGAAAAAAGGTTGTGCTAAATCTCTTCCCACACCTCAACGAAGTTGTTCACCGCTTCATCGAGGAAGCTGCGCCGGTAATTCACCAAGAGGTCCGCGATGCGCTGCTTGTCCGTGATTTTGTAAAACGTTTTCTTGCCGCGCCGCTTTTTTTCCGCGATGCCGTTTTCAACCAGTTTTTCAAGGTGCCACGAGGTTGTTGAAGGGCTCAGGGAAACGCTTTCAGAAATTGATGCCGTGCTCGCGAACTTTTTCTGCATCAGGAAAACGGCTATTTTGCGGATGCTTTCCTGCCTCAGCAAACCCATCAAATCGGTTTCCTCAAACTTTTGCCTCACAAGATAGTAGCGCAGGAATTTTTTCTCGCGCTCGGTTTTAAGCAAATGCTTTTTCTGGAGGAAGTCAACATGGTACTGCATGGCGCCTGTGGCGATGCCGACACGCCTTTGCAGCTCGCGAAAATGCAGCCCTGGATTCCTTTTGACGGTGTTGTAAATTTTCTTCCTTACATCCAGCTGCAGGGCCTGTTCAAGCTCATCCATTCTTCACCACTATTTGCGGTCCTCTTTCTCGAAAAACTTGTTCCAGGATTTTTTATAAAAAAGAGCCACGAGAAGCGAAAGCATTATGCCGAGCTCGAAAACGTTTTCAGAGGAATCGGAGAGGAAATCGCCGGGGGAATAAAAAAGGTCAAGGATTTTCACCAGCCATTTAAGGCTGAAAAGCAAGAAAGCGAACGACACGAGGAGAATCCTCTTGGATTTGGATTTGGAGTAAGCGAGCGCTGAAATGATGAAAATCGAAAAAGCAAGGAGGAGCACCAAAATTTTTACGGGCAGGTCGATGCCCTGCGCCAGATCGCTCACGGGCCTGAGGGCGTCCCACGCGTGCGTTTCCTCCGCGAAAACGCTTAAGGAATTGAGCAGAAGGAATGCGGGGAGAAGCAATTTTTTCATTAAACCACTCAATTATTTACGACCAAAAGAAAGAAAAAGAATAAAGAAAAGAAAAGGAGGGTGTGAGGTGAAATCTGTCGCTTTTCTTTCCTTCTATAACCATTGCCGCGCCGCGTTTATAAATGAATTTTGGTACAAAACGTATAACCATTGCGGGTTTTGTACAGACAGGGCAAATTTAGCCGATTTTTGGCATTTTTGGGCTTGTGGCAGAGTTATCACTGAAATCGCCCCAAAAATGTAGTTTTGGTGTTAACACAGAGTTATCACGGTGATATGTTTAAATATATTTTTCAGTGATAACTAATTATGAGTAAAATCATCTCAAGAAAAGTAAAAGGCAAAAAATACCTTTACTTGGAAGAGTCCTTCAAATCCGAAAAAAAATGGGTCAAGAAAAGTGTTTATCTGGGGCCGGAAAAACCAACCCGGCAAGATTTAATTTCAGCTTTCAATGAACTGAAAGAAAAATGCGAAGCCAAAAAACACCAAGTTCTAGTCCGGCCCCTGACAGAATTCATTACAAATAAAAAAGCAACGGAGCTGCAAAAGGCAACGGAGAACAAAAAAGAATTTCTCAAAAAACTCACGCAAGAACAAAGAGAAGAATTCGCAAGAAGGGAAAGGATAACATTCATAACCGACTCCAATGCAATCGAAGGAAGCTCCCTCACTTACAGTGAAACCTCAAAAATAATAGGCCAGGAGAAAAAAATACAGGAGGCTGGAAAAAAACAGTTTATAATAACAGGAATAAACAGGGAAGAACAGGAAGCCCTGAACCTCAAAGCCTGCCTCGACCGCTACGACAAATACTTGAAAATAAACCAAAAAATCACGGAAAAAATGATTTTACAACTCCATTACATTCTTCTGGAAAAAATCTCCGGATACGAACGATACCAAGGAATCTACAGGCCCGTAAAAGTCTACATTGTTGGATCAACACACGAATTTCCTTTGCCGCAGGAAGTCCCGGGATTGATGAATCAATTAACTCAATGGCTTGAAGAGAATGAGGATTTAATCCACTCTGTGGAGCTGGCGGCAAAATTCCACACAAAATTCACGACAATCCACCCATTTGCGGACGGCAACGGAAGAATGGCGCGGCTTCTAATGAACTACATTTTACAGCAAAAAGGGTTTCCCTTCACCAACATCCCGCTGAAAAGAAGAGAACCATACATGAAAACACAAGCAGCAGGAAACAAAGAAGACCACAAACCATTCACGCTATTCCTCGCAGAAGAAGCAATAAAACAACACTCGGAAACGGATAAACCAAGCGTTTAGCCGCAACGCACCAAAACAATTTATAACAGAGAAAACGTTTTGCATTAGAGGTTTGTCCGATGGCAGGATTACTTACCCATGAATGGATATCCAACTGGGTTCTGAAAAAGCTCTCAAAAAGAAATTTTATTTCAAAATTCGAGAATATTGATGACTACTTTTTCGGCGCAATCGCGCCGGACATAAGGTACATCAACAACACGCCCAGAGAAACCACCCATAAGCCAAATGGGGAAAAATCGATTTTTGAGGCAATGAAAGTTAGCAGCACTTCAATGCCATTCATCGCAGGATTTGAAACACACTTGGTAGTGGATTCAGTCTGGGCAAATGACAACCAAGTTATGGGCAAAAGCATTTACGAAAACTATGGTTTCGATGTGAACAACCCAATCCAAAAATACGGGTTGTATTTGGCTGTGGATGATTACTTCCAAGGGGAAGCGGACTGGTTCTTCCAGTTCCAATGCGCAGGCAATATACTAAGGGCTAATGACACAAGAATACTGCTCGATTTGGGTTTCAATCAGGAAGACATTTTGAAATACAAAGCCGCTGCAGCAACATACCTTAGAGAACCGGGAATAGATACTTTTAACGTGTTCAGCCTTTTCCCAAATAATTTCGACGAAAATTTACTTGGAAAAATCGTAGACCAAAAAACAACTTTAACATCATACCTCAAGGAATTCAAAAAAGTATCCATTGACAAATGCGTGGAATCATTGGAGAGATACCTATGAGGCTCATTTTCAAAGCAATCATAGGCATGGGCATTATCATTGCGGCAATTATCCTTGCAGTATACCTTTACTGGTTTTTCAACTGGCTCGTGTTCTCATACAACTTTTTGATAGCGGTAGACTGATGCATATGAGGCTAATTTTCAAAATAATTATCGGTGCAATCATTATTTTAGGAGCAATTCTCCTGGCAGCATACCTTTACGGATTTTTTAATTGGCTCGTATTTTCTTATAATTTTTTGACCGCGGCGGACTGATTTTGCCCCCCCTAAAAACCAAAATCGCCGGTTTATAAATAAAAGTCGGCACAACCCGCAATAAAAGCCTAAATTTTTAATGAATTCGGCGCTAAAAGGCATTATGAATGAATTACGTTTATTGACGATATTATTGGTTTTTATTGCTTTTTCTGGGTGCACCATAGGCAAAAATGCCGGGGTTGAAGCCTTTTTCTGCCCTCAGGATGCGTGCGAGGAAAGGGCTGTCGCGGCGATTAAAAGCGCTGAAACGGACGTTGATGCGGCAATTTACTCTTTCACTTCGCGTGAAATCGAAACCGCGCTTGAAGAGGCGGCGCGGAAAGGCGTGAGGCTCAGGGTTGTGACGGATTACCTGCAATCAAAGTCAAAGTATTCAGTGGTCAACGAACTGGCCGGCAAAGGGATTGAGGTGAGGGTAATGCCTTACAACAGGACAATGCACAACAAGTTCCTCGTGGTGGACAATAAGCTGGTGATAACGGGCTCCTATAACTGGACAACGAACTCGGATGAAAGCAACAATGAAAATTTGGTGTTCATCCGCGACACTGAAACGGCACAGCGCTACAGCGAAGAGTTTTTCAGGCTCTGGGTCGGGGCGGGGTGAAAAAACTTAAATCGTAGGCAGTGCTGGAAATGAAAATTGCAATGAAAAATTATTTGCTTCCCGTGCATTGCACCAAAAATTTCCTCTTCCTCGGCCCGTCGAATTCGCAGAAAAAGATTTTCTGCCACGAGCCGAGAACGATTGAGCCCTTTTCAACAATAACGCTTACGGAGCTGCCGGCAAGCGAAGCCTTGATGTGCGCGTCCGCGTTTCCCTCGGCGTGGGAATACTGGCCTGAATCTTCCGGCGCGAGGGCGGCAAGCGCGTGCCTGATGTCTTTCGCGACAGCGTGGTCGGCGCCCTCATTGATTGTCACCGCAGCGGTTGTGTGGGGAACGAACACAACGCACACGCCGTTTTTTATGCCGGCCTTTG
>DASRUO010000147.1:0-5382 GCA_035655375.1 archaeon
CCTGGGGTGAAATTTGTGCTTGTGAAAACAAAACGGGTTCTTGATACAGACAGGGCAACAATTCAGCTGGCGGGCCGGAGGAGGCAGGGTGAAGGTTTAGGAGGGGAAATTGCGAAACTTCCTTTTATAAGAGCGATTGAAAGAGAAATGAAATTTCAAAGGCCGGATGTCATGATTGTCAATTACGGAGTCCCTTATGCGAACTTTGTCATGCCTCTTGCAAAAAGAACCGGAATTCCGGTAATAACCGTCCTCCGTGGCTCCGATGTCCATGTCCTGCCTTTGCCCGGCTACCGGAGAACAAAAAAAGCAATTCTTGAAGCGTACGGAAAATCGGATGCAATAGTCACTGTTTCAGATTATCTTAGAAAATTGCTGGCCGGATTGGGGGAGAAAAGGGCGGTAACTTTCAGAAACGCTATTGATGCAAAACAGTTCATCCCGCTAGAAAAAAAAGAAATAGAATCGGGGAGGAAAAGAATAGGCATCCCTGCTGATGCTACAGTGTTTGCCCACGTGTCAACTCTTAAGCCGGTGAAACAGCCATTAAAAATAATTCTGGCCGCTGAAATCGCCCTTAAAAAAAATCCGGGGCTTTACTTCCTTGTAGTGGGGAATGGGGAACTTGCACCTGAAATGAAAAAAAAAGTTGGAGAGAAAGGCCTTGGGAAAAGAATTAAATTCATGGGGGAGTCAACACTGGAAAAAGTCAGAACTTATCTTGGCCTCTCCGATGCATTGGTTATGGCGTCTGAAAGGGAAGGCTTGCCCAGGGCGGTGTTAGAGGCCATTGCTTTGGGAAAGCCCGTAATATCAACCAGGGCAGGGGGCATTCCGGAAGTTGTAAAGCACAATTCAACAGGGTTCTTGTATGAATATGGAGATATCAATCAGCTCGCCAGGTATATGCTGCTGATGGACAA
This sequence comes from archaeon, assembly GCA_035655375.1. GTDB lineage: Archaea > Iainarchaeota > Iainarchaeia > Iainarchaeales > Iainarchaeaceae > DASRUO01. The sequence continues at coordinate 924 of DASRUO010000147.1, forward strand.
CCCACTGGTAAAAAAAAGGCTTTCAAGGGCAACGGCGGAGTTATCAAAAACCATGTCACTCGAACGCACAGTGGCTAAATACGATGCGTTGATCAGAAGGGTTTCACGAAATAGGAATATGGTGACGCAAACTCCGGGTAGGCAGGTTTCACGAGATAAGATTACAGGAAAGCGAACTTCAAGGAAACCGTTTTGAAGAAAATGCATAAAAGAATTAAACAACACTTTATTGCCGCGCAGAGGGGGCGGATTTTTATTCCCTGAAGCGCTTATCTCCACATGGGCTTTTTTGTTTACCTCCTTGAATGCAGCGACAAAAGCTTTTACTGCGGCTACACTAAAAATCTCGGGGAACGCGTGGCTGCGCACAATCGCGGCATTGGCGCGAAGTACACGCGGGCGCACAGGCCTGTGAAGCTTGTTTATTCGGAGAAAAAGAGGACGCGCGCCGCCGCGATGGGGCGGGAGCTTGAAATAAAATCTTTTTCGAGGAAGCAAAAAATCGGGCTGGTCCGCGGAAAAATAAAAAAGCGCGGAAAATAAAGGAATTAATCCGCTTTAAAAAAATTATTTTTGCAGACCTATCGCGGTATTGTGAATCCTTCCAACTATTTTCCCGTTCAGGAGGTGCGATTCAATTATTTCCGGAATATCGGAAGCCTTCACTTCCTTGTACCACACGCCGTCGGGGTAAATTATCACCGTTGGGCCGCAGTGGTGCTGGCTCGTGCAGCCGGTTTTAGTGACATAAAAATCGTTTTTCAGGCCGCGCTTTTCAACCTCTTCCCTGAAAGCCCGCAAAACCTCCAGGCCGCCCTTTTCGGCGCAGTGAAGCGGTTTTTCATTGGTGCAGACAAGAACGTGCTTTTTGAACGAAAACATAGCATATAAATGCCCGAAAATTCTTAAGAAACCGCCGGAATTTTCCGGAAGCTTATTAAAAGAATTTTTAAAGTTTTGCGCTTTTATTGAAGTAAAGGCCGCTTGAAGGCCGGAGAGGCGGGGAAATGGCATGGTTAAAGAAAAGAATGAATTGCTGGGCAAAACCGTTAAGCACATAGACATCAAGGCTTTTGATTCAACGAAACTGATTGAAGCAATGGCCGGAATGTCTTTCACCGCGAGGGACACCTACCGCGCGGCAGAAATCCTGAACAGGATGGTCAATGACAGGGACTGCACCGTGTGGCTGACGCTTGCCGGAAGCACAAGCGCAGGGGGGTGCATGCAGGTTTACGTTGACATGGTGAAAAGCAACATTGTTGACGCGGTGGTTGCGACCGGCGCCTCAATTGTGGACATGGATTTTTTCGAGGCTTTGGGGTTCAAGCATTACCAGGGAACGCCTTTCATTGACGACAAAAAGCTCCGCTCCCTTTACATTGACAGGATTTATGACACGTTCATTGATGAAAAACAGCTGCAGGCATGCGATTCAGCGGTGAAAAAAATCGCGGATTCTTTGGAGCCGAAGCCTTACTCTTCAAGGGAATTCATAAGGGAGATGGGCAAATACCTCGTGAAAAACTCCGAAAAGAAAGACTCGTTGGTGCAGGCCGCTTATGAAAACAGCGTGCCCATTTTCTGCCCGGCTTTCTCGGATTCAAGCGCCGGCTTCGGCCTCGTGCTGCACCAGGTTGAAAGGAGGAAGGCCGGAAAGCCTTTTGTGACGATTGACTCGGTGGCTGATTTCAGGGAGCTCACTGAAATAAAAATGGCGGCCAAAACATCGGGTTTGTTCATGGTCGGCGGCGGCGTGCCCAAAAATTTCGCCCAGGACACGGTTGTGTGCGCCGAGGTGCTCGGCAAAAAGGTGCCGATGCACAAGTACGCGGTGCAGATAACTGTCGCCGATGTGCGCGACGGCGCGTGCTCAAGCTCAACCTTGAAGGAAGCGAGCTCGTGGGGGAAAGTTGACACGGTTTTTGAGCAGATGGTTTACGCCGAAGCCACATCAGTGGTGCCTTCAATAGTAAGCTATGTTTACCATCAGGGCGGATGGAAGAAAAGGAAAAAGTATGAGTGGGCGAAACTTTTTGAATAATTCACGCCCCAAAAAAACAGAGTGAAAAAAATGCCAAGGTCAGCGAAAAGCGGGAAAGTGAGGATTGCACTTGTGCAGATGAAAATGTCCGCATCAAAGCTGGAAAACACTGAAAAAGCGGTTTCAATGGTTCTGAAAGCGGCGAAAAAAGGCGCGAAAATCGTCTGCCTTCCGGAGCTTTTCAGCACGCTTTACTTTCCGCAGGAAGAGCGTGATGCCGCCGCAAAAACGCTTGCGGAAAAAATTCCTGGCGAGACAACCATGGCAATGTCCGCGCTCGCAAAAAAGCTCGGGATTGTTTTAATCGTGCCTTTTTACGAAAAAGCCAGAGGCGGAAAATTTTTCAACACAGTCTGCGTGTTCGACGAAAAAGGGAAAATACTGGGCAAGTACAGGAAAATGCACATTCCGCATGACCCTTTTTTTTACGAGAAAAACTATTTCAGGGAAGGCGATTTGGGTTATAAAGTTTTCAGTACAAGGTACGGGAAAATTGCGCCGCTCATATGCTTTGACCAGTGGTTTCCCGAAGCCGCGAGGATCAGCGCGCTTAAAGGCGCGGACATTATTTTTTACCCCACAGCAATAGGCAGGATTTCAGGCCAAAAGGAACCTGACGACTGGCTTGACGCGTGGCAGACAATTCAGAGGGCACACGCAGTGGCCAATGGGATTCATGTGGCCGCGGTGAACAGGGTTGGAAGGGAAGGGAAGCTGGAGTTCTGGGGCTCCTCCTTTGTAAGCGATTCCTTCGGGAAAGTGCTGAAAAAAGCCGGCTCCGGGGAAAAAGTGCTAGTGGCTGATGTCAACCTGAAAAACAATGAAAGGGTCCGCGAAGGCTGGGGCTTTTTCAGGAACAGGCGCCCCGAAAGCTACGGCGTTTTAAAGCTTGGCAAGGCCGTTAAAAAAAAAACTGAAAATGCGGCAAAAATAACGCGCCAGAACAAACCTGCCTCAACCGGGCTGGCGAAAAAAAGCATTCCCCCAGGTTTCAGGTTTCCTGCCGAATGGGAAAGGCATGAAGCGGTTTTCCTCGCGTGGCCGCATGATACAACAACTTTTCCGGAACTGGAAAAAGTTGAAAACGCTTACTGCGAAATAATAAGGGCGCTGCAGGAAACGCGGAGCGAGCAGGTGAAGCTTTTCGTTACGGGAAAGAAAATGAGGGCCCGCGCAGTGAAACTCCTTTCAGGGAAAAAAATTTACCCTAAAAAAATCCTGTTTTTCGAGCACGGTTATGCGGATGTGTGGTTCAGGGATTACGGGCCGAGCTTTACCCTGGACAAAAAGGGGAAAAAGCTCGCAATGGTGAAATGGCATTACAACGCCTATGGCGGAAAATACAAGGAACTGATGAAGGACGACGGCATGCCAGCAAAAATCAATTCAGCTATGAAAATACCCTTCTTCGATTCAGGTGTTGTTATGGAGGGCGGCGCGATAGAATCCAACGGGAAAGGGACGCTGCTTACAACAAGGCAGTGCCTTCTCAGCAAAACAAGGAATCCGGAACTAGGCAAAAACGGGATTGAGCGGGTTCTGAAAAGCTTCCTAAACATTTCAAACATAATATGGCTTGGGAAAGGCATCAAGGGCGATGACACGGACGGGCACATTGACAACCTCGCGAGGTTTGTGGGTGAAAACACAATTGTGTGCTCTTTTGAGGAAGACAAGAAAGACGTGAATTACGGAAACCTGAAGGAAAATTACTCGCTGCTGCTCAAGGCGAGGAATGAGAAAGGAAAACCCTTCAGGGTTGTAAAGCTGCCTGTGCCTAAGTATTTTCGGAACGGTAAAAGAATGCCGGCAAGTTACGCAAATTTTTACATTGCGAACAAGGCCGTGCTGGTGCCGCAGTTCGGGCTTGCGGATGATTTTAAGGCCATGAAAATAATCGGGAAATTTTTCAGTGGAAGGAAAATAATCGGCATTAACTGCAGGGAAATGGTTTTTGGTTCAGGAACATTGCACTGCATCAGCCAGCAGCAGCCCAAAATCTGAATCTCGGGCAAAAGCATGTTCATTTGCGCATGAATTTCTTTTTTTCCTTTTCGCTGAATTTCTCAATCGCGTAGCGGAGCATCGTACGCGGCATTTCAGCGCAATGCTTTTCGAGGAATTCAACGAGCTCTTGCTTGCCGCGCTTGCCCGCCTCGCGGAGCATCCAGCCCGAGGCCTTGTGGATGAGGCCGTGGCTGTCATTGAGTAGCATTTCAGAGATTTTGAACGTGTCCTCAAGCTTTCCCCTTTTAATGAAAGCAAAAGTTGCAACAATTGAAATCCTGCGCTCCCACATGTTCGCGGATTTTGCGAGCGAGTAAAGGATTTTTTTGTCCGGAACGCTTTTGCCCGCAAGGAATTCGCCGAGTATTTTGTCGGCGCTCAAATCAGCCAAATCCCAGTTGTTCACGT
>DASRUO010000148.1:0-6334 GCA_035655375.1 archaeon
AACAATAAGTTCGTGGAGCAATACAAAAATAGTTGCGTCAGCCCCATCAAATTCCAATGACACAATAACATTGAACACTAAAGGCGGCAAAAGCAATCCCGCAACAATTGGCGGCGGGCCTGCACCGGTGTGCGGCAACAGCGCCTGTGAAGCCGGCGAAGACGCCACATCCTGCCCGGCTGATTGCGGGGTTTCTGGACCTGTGTGCGGCAACAATGTGTGCGAAGCGGGGGAAGACTCGCTTAACTGTGCCTTGGACTGCCCGGCACCGCCCAGTAATATCAAGCCCGCTGCGCCCACAAACCTTTCGGCAATTGCTGACAGCGCAGCACTCCAAATAGGGCTTTACTGGACCGACAATTCGCAGGCAGGCGACCCTGACAATGAAACATCTTTCATTATAGAGCGCGGAGTGAAATCCAAGAGAAACATAAGCTTCCAGCAGATAGCCACTGCGGGGCCTGACGAGGTAAGCTTCACTGATACAACTGATACTGGCCTGAAAGCAAGCACGGCTTATTATTACCGCGTAAAGGCGCGAAACGCTTACGGCGATTCGGCTTACACCAACAACGCTTCCGCGACAACGCCGAGCGGCGGAGGAGGCGGCTCAAGCAACGTTCCCGCGGCGCCTTCGGGGCTTTCAGGAACCGCGCTTTCATCAAGCGAGATAGAGCTTTCATGGACTGACAATTCAGGCAATGAGGACGGCTTTTCAATAGAGAGAAGCGTGAAGATTCAGGGCCAAACCACGGTTGCAAATTTCACTGTGGGTTCAGGCACGGAATCATTCAATGATTCAGGGCTTCAGGCTAATACCAGTTACAAGTACGCAGTGAAGGCATTCAACCAGTACGGGAGTTCGGCGGAGGCTTCCGTGACAGTCAAAACAAGCAGATAGGACAGGCGAATACTGAATCGGCAGAGCGACCTTTAGGCTTTGCGAAAAAAAAGAAAAAAGAAGAATTAGTTTCAAATTTTGTTCCAAAATCCTTCCAAAACAGGACTGAGAATCAGGTTTTACCTGTCGCTGTCTTTTCTGTGTTTTTGGTAACAGTTCCTGCAATACACAGGCCTGCCTTCAGCCGGCTTGAAAGGCACCTGAGTGTCCTGACCACAGTCAGAGCACACAGCATCAAACATTTGCCTTGGGCCGCCGAAGTTTCCTCCAAACGCCATTTTCTTACTTCACCTTTTTTGTTTTTATATGAACGAAAACGCAGTAAAACCGCGCAATCCTTCAAGTAGGATTAGTAATGGAGAGGCATTATAAATATGACAGTTTAAAGCCATTAAACTGCCGCAAAAGCGCTTTAAACGGCCTTTCTTGGAGGCGATTCAGGGCGCAAAAATGGCGGTCCGCAAACAATTCCGTTACTTTGCGTAAAAGGCATAATAAAAAAAAAGGTAGGCGATGATAATGTACAATAGGATGATTAAACACCCCAAAAAATTAACGGTAAGCCCGCAGGAAATAAAAGGGTTTTGAATTACAATGCTAAAATGACGCTCACGCCCTCAAATTATTCGGTGCTGAAGAAAGGTGATTCCGCGCCCGAATTTGAATTGCCCGGCACCGACGGCAAAAAGCATTCGCTTGCGCAGTACGCCGGAAAGAAAGCGTACTTGGTTGTTTTCATGTGCAACCACTGCCCTTACGTGAAGCCAAAAATGCCTTATCTTAAGGAACTGCAGGACAGGTACGCGGGAAAAGGCCTGCAGGTTTTCGGAATCAGCAGCAACGACACGAATGCTTACCCTGAAGACGGCTTTGAAATGATGAAAAAGGTTTCAAAGGAAAAGGGATTCGGTTTCCCTTACTTGCTTGATGAATCGCAGGGCGTTGCGCGCGCTTACGGCGCGGCGTGCACGCCGGACCCGTTCCTTTTCGATTCGCAAAAAAGGCTCGTGTATCATGGGCGCATTGATGACGCGCACGGCGCACCGCATGAAAGCGCGAAAACAAACGAATTGGAGGAAGCGGTGAAGCAGGCGCTTGAAGGGAAAAAGGCTTCAGTGAAGGAAGAGCCTTCATTCGGGTGCGATGTGAAGTGGAAACAGTGATGCGAGCCCAAGCGAGCAAGTCTCCTGCGGAGCAGGGGACGTCGCTCCCAACCGGCGCGAAGTCCCCGAATGGGGAAAGGGTTGAGGTGTAATGTGAAGTGGAAAAGATAATTAATCGCAGACAAAATCATAAAAATGTAAAAACACTGGAGGAGTTGAAATCATGGCTGTAAAAGTCGGAGTGATTGGTTCAGGGGATGTGGGAAAGGCTTTGGGAAACGGCTTCCTGAAACACGGTTTTGAGGTAATGCTCGGAAGCAGGAACCCTGAAAAGCTTGAGGAATGGAAAAAGCAGACGAAAGGCAATGCAAAGATAGGCACCTTTGAAGAAACCGGGAAGTTCGGCGAAATTGTGGTGCTGGCGGTGAAAGGCGAAGGCGCTGAAAACGCGCTCAAAGAAGCCGGAATAAAAAACCTTGAAGGCAAAACGGTTATCGATGTTACAAACCCGATAGACCATTCAAAGGCGCCGGAAAACGGCGTGCTGCACTATTTCACAAGCCTTGAGGAATCATTGATGGAGAGGCTGCAGAAAAAGGCGCCGAAAGCGAATTTCGTGAAGGCTTTCAACAGCATCGGGAACGCGTTCATGGTGAACCCGGATTTTGGAGGATTGAAGCCGACGATGTTTATCTGCGGAAACAATGAAAAATCCAGGAAAAAAGTTTCGGAAATTGTTGAAAAATTCGGGTTCGATGTAGTGGACATGGGAAAGGCGGAGGCCGCGAGGGCGATAGAGCCTTTATGCATGCTCTGGTGCATTCCCGGCCTTGTGAGAAATGAGTGGGCTCACGGGTTCAAGCTGCTGAAGAAATGATTTTTTTCGTTGCCTGCTCTACGGTCGGAAAAATCCGGAAAATTCATTTCACGTAAGCGCGCCATGGAAGGATTTCAAGGTCTTCTTCCTTTTTCTTCAGCATTGAATCTATGAAGGCCTTCGCAATCTGCGGGTTGGTGATTAAAGGAACGCTGTAATCAACCACTGCGCGCCTCACATCATATTTGGGGTCCGTGGCGACCTGCCTGAAAGGGTCTGGAATAATCACCGCAAGGTCAAGCCTGCCTTTCTGCAGCATTTCAAGCACGTTCGGGGATTTTTTCTCGTGGATTTTGAAAACTTTTGCGCACTTCACCGAGTTCTGTTTCAGGAATTCTACTGTATGTTCAGTGCCGTAAAGCCTGAACCCTGAAGCTTCAAGTGCCTTCATCTGCGGCAGGAGCTTTTCCCTGTTCGCTTCCCCAGTGAAAGACACAAGAATGTTTTTTTTCGGCAATGAATAGCCTGTGCTGAGCATTGCTTTCAGGAAAGCGTCACTGAAATCGGAGCCGATGCAGCCGACCTCGCCCGTTGAAGCCATTTCAACGCCTGAAACGGGGTCGGCCCCTTTCAGCCTCGCAAATGAAAACTGCGGAGCCTTCACGCCCACATGGTCAAGCTCAAGGAAAGAGTGCTGGGTTTCAGGGATTTTTTCATTCATTATTGAGCGCGAGGCTATATCAATGAAATTCGTGCCCGTGACCTTTGAAACGAAAGGCATCGAGCGCGAAGCACGCAGATTGCACTCAATCACTTTAACCTCATTGTTTTTCGCGATGAACTGGATGTTGAAAGGCCCTGAAATCTCCAGCTTTTCGGCAAGCTTTGAGGCTATTTCCTTCATTCTCCTCACAGTTTCAATGTAAGTGCGCTGCGGCGGCAGCACCATTGTGGCATCGCCTGAGTGAATGCCGGCATTTTCAACATGCTCATTCACAGCCATTACAATTATTTTTCCCCTGCTGGCAACCGCGTCAATCTCTATTTCGCGCGCGTTGAGGATGAATTTGCTCACAACAACAGGGTATTCCCTGCTTAAAGAGGCCGCCTGCCCGAGGAAATGCTCAAGCTCCTGCGCGTTAAAGGCAACCGCCATGGCCTGCCCGCTCAAAACGTATGAAGGCCTCACAAGGACGGGGTAGCCTTCCTTTTCGGCGAACTCTTTCGCTTTCTCAATGGTTGTGAGCTCGCGCCATTCGGGCTGCGGTATTCCAAGTGAATCGCAGAGCTGGCTGAACTTGTGCCTGTCTTCCGCCCTGTCAATGTTTTCAGGGCTTGTGCCCAAAACCTTAATGCCCGCTGAATGGCATTTCAGCGCAAGGTTGTTGGGAATCTGGCCGCCCATTGAAACTATTATTCCGAGAGGGTTTTCCTTTTCATAAATGTCCGCAACCGCTTCAAAGCTTAATTCGTCAAAGTAAAGCCTGTCGCACTCGTCATAATCCGTTGAAACGGTTTCAGGGTTATAGTTCAGCATTAAAGTGTAATAGCCCAGCTGCTTAAGCGTTTTCACGCATGAAACGCAGCAGTAATCAAACTCAACGCTGCTCCCGATTTTGTACGCGCCGGAACCGAGAACCACGACGCTTTTCTTATTGCGGAATGAAACATCGTCTTCCGAGCCGTTGTATGTGAGGTAAAGGTAATTCGTTTTCGCCGGATATTCCGCGGCCAAGGTGTCAATCTGCTTCACGAAAGGCGTGATGCCGAAGCCCTGCCTTTTCCCCCTTGCCTTCAATTCATCGCCGTTGCCGCCAATGCAAAGCATGGAAACCTGCTTGTCGGAAAACCCCTGTTTTTTTGCCTTGAGCAGAAGCTCTTTCGGCAGGGATTCAAGCGAATGCCTTTCAAGCTCTTTTTTTGTTTCAACAACGTTCCTGATTTTGCAAAGGAACCATTCATCAATTTTGGAAACGGCGTGGATTTTTTTCACCGAAACCTTTTTTTCGAGCGCCTCAACAACCGCGAAAACCCTTTCATCGGTGGGGTATTTCACCTCGCGGGCAAGCTTTTGGAAGTAAACCTTGTTGCCGACGAGGCCGTACATGCCTATGTGCAGCATCCTCACGGCCTTTTGCATCGCCTCCTCAAAAGTTTTGCCGATGGCCATCACTTCGCCGACGCTCTTCATTTCGGTGCCAATCCTCTTGCTGACGTTCCTGAACTTTTTCAAATCCCACCTCGGAATTTTCACAACAACATAATCAAGCGCTGGCTCGAAGCACGCCTTGGTTTTCTTTGTGATGGAGTTTTCAAGCTCCAGAAGCGAGTGCCCTAAGCCGAGCTTTGCCGCGATGAACGCGAGAGGATAGCCTGTGGTTTTTGAAGCCAAAGCCGAGGAACGCGAAAGGCGCGCATTAACCTCTATCACGCGGCAATCATCGCTTTCAGGGTTTAACGCGAATTGAATGTTGCACTCGCCGACAATTTTCAGGTGCCTTATCACTTTTATTGAGAGTTCCCTGAGCTTGTGGTATTCGTGGTTGTTCAAAGTCTGCGAGGGCGCGACAACGATGCTTTCGCCTGTGTGAATTCCTAAAGGGTCAAAGTTTTCCATGTTGCAAACCGTGATGCAGTTATCGTAACAATCTCGCACAACCTCGTATTCAATCTCTTTCCAGCCCGCGAGGCACTCCTCCACGAGAATCTGCGGCGAGCTTTTGAATGCCTGCCCCGCCATCAGCTTAAGCGCTTCCCTATTTTTTGCCATGCCGCTGCCTTTTCCGCCCAAGGCGAAGGCTGCGCGCACCATCACCGGAAAGCCTATTTTTGAGGAGGCCTTAAGCGCTTCCTTCACGGAGGTCACGGCGCATGATTCAGGCACCTTCACCCCGATTTTTTTAAGCTCCTTATTGAACAGGGCGCGGTCTTCCGTTAGTTCAATGCTTTTCACGGGAGTTCCTAACACTTTCACTTTGAATTTTTTCAGCGCGCCGCTTTTTTCAAGCTCAAAGCCCGTGTTGAGCGCGGTCTGGCCGCCGAATGAAAGCAGAATGCCGTCAGGCCTTTCCTTTTCAATCACTTTTTCAACGAAGAAAGGCGTTACCGGCAAAAAATAAACCTCGTCAGCGAAGTTTTTCGATGTCTGCACAGTGGCGATGTTCGGGTTTATCACTATTGTTTGAATTCCCTCTTCCTTCAGGGCTTTGATTGCCTGCGAACCGGAGTAGTCGAATAGGCGGCAGAAATAGCATTAATCAGAGCCATACTCTGCTTTCGCCGGCCTGTCCGATTTGCAAGGCACCTGATCCCAGTATTAAGACTTTTTTAGGCTTATCCATCCAAAGTTTTCACCCCTTGACCTTCCATATTATTGACCTGTTAAGCGCAACTCTTCCATTTTGTTCTATTGCCCCTGTTTTTTCGAGCTTTTTGAGTTTCTTAAGTACGAAGCTTGGAGCTAGTTTTAAATCCTGCGCTAGTTTTCCGGTTGAAACCGGCTGGAGCAAAATA
>DASRUO010000149.1:0-2641 GCA_035655375.1 archaeon
CCTTAAAACAATTGAGGGGTCAAGCCATATTTTCGCGCCCAATTCTTTTGCGCGCTCGCAGAAAACCTGGTCTTCGGTGATTACGCCGCCGTCGCTGAGGAAGCGCATGCCGAAAGGCCGCGGATTGAATTTTTCTGAAACTTTTCTCGCCAAATCGGTTTTCATCGCGCAGAAGCCGAAGCCGGCGGCGTCAACTTCCATGAGGCCCTCTTTTTTCAGGCCTTTTTCCTCAAGCCATTTGAAGCGCTCCCCGTTCTTGAAGTATGCAACAGGCTTTATTTCGTCATTGACCATGTTGTAATAAGTGCCCGAAACAAATTCTTTGTCTCCCTCCTCAAGATGCGAAAGCAGCTTTTTCACCTGCTCAAAAGTGAAAACGATGTCGTTGTCAATCCATAAAAGGAAATCAAATTTGAAGCCCGGAGTTTTCTCCTCCAATTTGAAAGCGCGCCTAAGGATTTCGTTGCGGTTCTCGAAAATCAGCGGCGAAGCCACCGTGAAAACCGCGGTGTTGTATGAAATCATCAGGGGCGCAATTGTTTGCGCGAAAGACTTGAAGAAAGAGAAGTCCACGAAGCGGCCGCTGGGAATGCAGATTGCGAGATTTTTCTTTGAATTCATTGAAACCTGAAAAGATTAGAAAGCAAGGTGTTTTTAGCGGTGATTGCCTTCCGCCCTTTCCTGGTCTTTGCTGGACCTGAACCTCGGTTTATGGGTCAGACCGAGCATTTCAGCAATGGGGCCGATTATCGGCAGCCTTCTAAACGGCATATTTTCACCTCTCAATGCAGAAATAAAGGCTTTCCGCCCTTTTAAGGGTTTGGGTTCACCCAAAAACCTTGGAAAGCCCGTGGAAAATTGCCTTAATCTTATTCAATTATTTCTTCCAAGAATATGATAAATAAATGATGAAAAACCACAGCGCCTATTATCCAGATTTTCTTGTTTTATGAGACCCGCGCCTATCGGCGATTGTCCCGGTTCTCTTGCGCCTATCGGCAATTTTACCACCAACGGTTTCATCGGCTAAAAAACTATCAAGGAAGCCATACAAATTCCCTTTAGCTGGTTTTGGAGTAACTTTATCCGCTTTTCTTTGTCTGGGGTTTTTGCTTAGAGATGGCCTGTGTCTATCAGTCATTTTCCCGATTCTCCTACGCCTATCGGCGATAGGTTGTGCACCGACACTTGGAGCTCTATCGGCTAAAATACTATCAACTAATATAGGCAAACTTGCGACTTTCCATTCAGCTGGTGTTGGAGGAGTTGAAGGAGTTCTGTCCCTTTTTCTTTGTCTCTGTCTCCTCCCAGGAAATCCCATTTTTTCACCTCTCCGAAAAAATAAGGGTTTTCCGCCCTTTTAATGGTTTTGTTTCCCCCCTTTGCCGCACAAACCGCTTGGAAAACCTATTTAAACAAAACGCCGCAGAATAATGGCATGGAAAGGGATTTACTTCACAAAAATAACTGATTTTCCTTTTGAATCCCCCAGCCTTCAGAACATCTTTTCGCGCGAATTTAATGGCGGCGGTCGTCCAGTGGTTAGGATCAAGGCCTGTGGAGCCTTGGACCCGGGTTCGAATCCCGGCCGCGGCCTTTCACTTTTTTCTTTTTCTTGGAAAGAAAAAGAAAAACCTGAACTAAAAAGAAAAAGAACATGCTTGGCGTGGTGTCGCTAATGGCGGGCTTTCAGACCGTGCGGGGAATGAGGGATTTCCTTCCTGAACAGGCAAAGAAAAAACAGTTCATCGAGGATTTGTGCAGGAAAACTTTTGAAAATTACGGGTTTGAACCGTTGCAGAGCCCAATAGTTGAAGAATTCGGTCTGCTCGCCGCGAAAGGCTCCGCGGGCGAGGCGATAAAAGAAGAAATTTATTATTTCAGGGATAAAAGCGAAAGGGAATTAGGCCTAAGGTTTGACCTCACGGTTCCGCTGGAGCGCATTGCCGCATCAAACCCTTCAATCGCGAAGCCTTTCAAGCGCTACTGCATTGGCACGGTTTACCGCTATGACAGGCCGCAGGCTAAAAGGTATCGCGAATTCACGCAGGCGGATGTGGACATTGTCGGCGCGAAAAGCGTTCTCGCTGATTTTGAGTGCGTGCAGATCGGCGCGGAAGTTTTGAGAAAGCTCGGCCTTGAATTCAAAATAAGGGTGAACAGCCGCACGGTGCTGGAAGAGCTTGCAATCAAGACAGGCGTGAAGCCTGAGCAAGTGAAGGACGCTTTCAGGCTCATTGACAAGCTTGACAAAATCGGCGAGAAAGAGGTGAGGAAAGAATTCAGGGAGAAAGGAATCAGGGATTCAATCCTTGAAAAGATTTTCGTGAACTCTTTTGAAGAGGTAAAGGAAGCTGCTGGTGAAACCGAGGCCGTGAAAAGCCTCGCAAAACTTCTTGAATTGTGCGAAAAAAATTCTTTGGGTGAAGCGGTTTTTGATTTGGGCCTGGCGCGCGGCCTGGAGTATTACACGGGAAGCGTTTTTGAAATAGCGCTGAATGAGGGGCCGAGCGTGGGCGGCGGCGGGCGTTATGATACGCTCATTGAAACTTACGGCGGCCAATCAACTCCGGCTGTGGGAATAAGCTTCGGCGTCGACAGGCTTCTTGATGCACTGGATAAAACGCTTTTAATCGGCGCG
>DASRUO010000150.1:0-4828 GCA_035655375.1 archaeon
TTTCCGGCTTTTCTTCCTTCAGGTAAAAATAAGCCCCTGCCAGTATGAGTGATGCGGACGCGATTTCTCCCAGCAGGAATTTGTGTGCAACGATTGTGAGTGAAGGATAAAAAAGGTATATGAGGGAATATCTCGTGTCAAAGCCTTTCAGCTTCAGTATCTTGTAAAAAAACAGGAAACCGAGGAGATGGAAAAGCATTCCAAGCACGAACGGCGCGTTCCACGATATCAATGTGAACGGCGCGCTTATGAGGGTTCTGCCGACCTCGAAAGGGTAAACAAAGCGCCCGTCCCCTGTCGGCCACATGTAGTAGGCGTACTGCGCATTGGTCTCAAAAAATTTCCCTTCCCACAGCCAGTGCGCCGCCCTAATCGTTCCCAGATAATCCACGTCCCAGAATTGCGGGTAAAATGCGAGGAACAGCGCCGCGAATATTAAGGCGAAAACAAGGTACTGCGCTTTCCCGGGTTTCATTAATGGAACTTGGAAATACCATTTTAAAAAATGCATTTAGTGCGGGCGCCGGCCCCCCAATTCTTCCGGCAAAATTTTCCTGTAAATTTCAAGGTGTCTTTTTGCGGACTCTTTCCATGAAAGCGTTTCGGGTTTTTTTGCGGCAAACTTTCCGGGATTTTCAAGGACTTTCAGGATCACGGAAGCGGTTTCCCGGGCGTCTTCAGGGTTTTGTATGCCGACAACATATTTTTTTTCAACGAATTCCGGGACAGAATCAGCGGTTGTAATGACGGGCAGGCCCATTTCAAGGGCTTCCATGACAACGGTTGAAACGTTCCTGAAGCCCAGAAGCAGGATGAAAACGCTCGCTTTCCGCAGCTCTTTCACATATTCTTTCCTGCTGAGGCCCCCCATAAAGGTGATGTTTTTTCCAACCCCGGGGCTTTTCGTTAGCCTGCGGAGATTTTCCCTTTCGGGGCCATCCCCCACTATTACGAGTTTTGCGCCCGGCTTTTTTTCCGAAACTTTTGCGAAAGCCGGAATCAGGTTTGAGTAACCCTTATTTTTCACAAGCCTGCCCGCGCATAAAAGCCTGTACTTTTCCGGCTTTGCCCTGGACTTTTGCAGTTCTTCAGGGTTGATGCCGGGATAAATTATTTCAGACCGCGTATTCCCGAAAATTTTTCCGTACATTTTTTTTTCGTCTTCCCCGAGAAAAAGCACAAAGTCAATTTTTGGCGAGAACAAATAAACTATTAAATCAAAGATTTTCCTGAACATTTTTGCCGGAAAAGAGTTGGCGCCGGAGCTGCAGGGGTAAAAAACAAGCTTTTGCGAGGCTTTTTTTGCGAACAAGCCTGAAAAACTCACGAGGTTGTTGTAGCCATTCAGTTGGATTATGTCAGCATCAGATTTTTTCAGGGCCAGAAAAAGCGGCAGGGAAAGGTAATAGCTTTCGTTCGGCGCCCATGCGGAAAATTCCTTTACCCTGATTCCATTGACGGTGCTGTTTTCAGGTTCAGGCGAAGTGGTATAAATTTCGGCTTCCACTCCCAGCTTGGCCAGCTCTTTCGCAAGGTTTAGGGTGAGGTTTTCAAGGCCCGTGCTGTACAATCTCGGCGTGCGGGGGCATGTAAATATTACTTTCATAATTCTTCCACGCCGCTTACAATCCTGACTTCAGGAATAGGAATGATGTATTTGCCGCTTTTATCCCTGAACTCTTTCACCTGGTCAATCTTGGCGATTATTTCCCCGGAAAAATTCCACGGGAAGATTATGATATAGTCCGGCTTTTCCCTGCTGATTGCCTCAATGCCCCTGATTGGTATCTTCGTTCCCGCGTAGAACAGCCCCTGCTTTTCAGGCGTCTCATCCACGATGAACTTGATGTACCCGCTCCCTGTCCCGCAATAGTTGAGCAGCGTGTTCCCCTTGGCCGCGGCGCCGAAACCCGCGACAAGCTTTCCCTCGCCCTTAAGCTTCCTCATCAGGCCGCGGAAATCCCCCCTTATTTTCTCCACTTTTCCGCGGAACTTGCTGTAAGTTTCAATCCTGTCAAGGCCGTTTTTCCTTTCAGAATCAAGAAGTTCTTCCACGGAAGCCTTGTCCTTGATGGGGTTTTCCTGATTTACCGCGTAAATCCTGAGCGCCCCGCCGTGCACCGGAAATATTTTCACGTCAAAAATGCGCATCCCGTGCTTTTTGAACAGGAAAATGAGGGGCCTTAAAAGAAAATATGAGAGGTGCTCGTGGTAAATGGTGTCAAACTCGGCTTTGCCGATAAGGTCGCCGGCGTAATGGAACTCAAAAATAAGCATTCCGTCTTTTGCAAGGGCTTTTTTCGCGTTTGCGACAAAGCCGTTCACGTCATGCACGTGCGCGAAAACGTTTGTGGCGGTAATGATTTTCGCCTTTCCCCTCTCAATTATCTTTTCGGCTGTTTCGGCATTCCAGAACTCACAAAGCGTTTCAATGCCCCTTTCATTTGCAATCCTCGCAATGTTTTCCGCGGGGTCAACGCCAAGAACTTTGAACCCCTTTTTCCCGAACTCGTTCAGGAGGCAGCCGTCATTGCTGGCTATGTCAACCACGAGCGTATCCCCCATATTGGGGAAGTATTGTTTCGCCACTTCAGCCATTTCAGAGCAGTGTTTCTGGAAAGTCTTTGAGATTGAAGACCTGTACGGATAATATGAAAAAAGGACTTTCGGGTCAACCACGAGGCTCAGCTGCGACAAACCGCAGTTGCCGCAGTAAAGCACTTCAAGAGGGAACCTCGGCTCCTCTTCCGAAACACTTTTCACGAACCTGTTTGCAAGCGGCAGCTTTCCCAGGTCGAGGTATTTTGAAAGGCCTGCCGAGCCGCACACCCTGCAGCGTTCAAGTTTGATGTTTTTCGCGGCCAAATCACCCATATCAGCACCTTGGCGATAACTAAGAAACTAAGAAATAAGCTTTTTTAAATGCTACTGAATTTTTTCGGGTTTGAAGCCGATGATTTGCATTGTCCTGTCAAACAGGGCAACGGCAATTATTATAACCAGCAAATAGTTGAAAAAACCGCTTATTAGTGAGGCTGAAACCGATGCCGCCACGGGAATGCCGAGCTGCAGCGCGAAAAACGCGAACGCCCCCTCTCTTATCCCTATTCCGCTCGTGGTTAGCGGTATGAATGACAGGAGCGTTGTTGCCGCGAGCACCAGCGTTATCTCCCAAACCCCGGCGCTTATCCCTATGCCGCTGAAAATGGATACCAGTATCCATGCTTGGAGCACCAGCCTCACAATGCTCAGCAAAAAGTTAAGCGCAATCCTTTTCTTTTCCTTTGCAAGGAAATGGCTGAGTGCCACGGAAAAGCCCGCGAATTTTCCGGTGTATTTTTGCGGCACGATTTTTTTTATGGCGTTCCTTCCGCCCGAAGTGAAAAAGAGGAAGCCGCCCGCGAGCCACGCCAGCAAAACCAATGCGAATGCCGTGTATGAAGTGCCCTGTTCAGGGAAAAGCATGAATGCGAGCGAGCCGAAAATTGAGAGGGCCGCAATCCCTATCACCTTGTCAAGCAGTATTATCGCGGTGCTCTCGCCAACCCTTATTTTGCCCCTGAGGAAGTAAGCGAGTGAAAAGTCCCCGACCTTGCCGGGCAGCATGAACCCTATTGCCCAGCTGGCGAGGAAGTCAAGGAAAAATTTCCCGGAATCCATGCGGCATTTTGCGTCAAAAAGTATTTTGAGGTTGATAAAGGTGAGCGCAAGCACGAGGGCAAGCAGCAATACTATCGGCGTGATGAGGGCGGCATCAAATGAGGACAATGCCTTGAGAGTATTTTCAACCCCGCCGATGTATATCAGGAGCAGAACTATGAGCAATCCAAGCCCAATCCTCAAGAACCGCATTATGCGCCCGTCCACCCTAAATCATTTCCCAAGCTTCAGCGTTTTTTCCACCCGCGTGGCTATATGTCTGGGCAAAACGGTTTTTAACCATTCTTTTGTTTTTATTTGTCAGGGTGTGGCATGGGGAAAAAGCTTATAGCGGTAATAGGGGCGAGCGGTTTCATCGGCCAGTCAATCCTGGGTGAACTTGCCAAAAACCACGAGGTTATAGGCACCTCCCTTCACAACTCCAAGGATTATTTCCATTGTGACATCACCGACAGGGAAAGCGTCCGTGGATTCATCGCTTCACACAAGCCCGGCATAGTGATACACCTTGCGGCGCTTACCGATGTTGACCTGTGCGAACGCGACAAGGCGCTTGCAAAAAGGATTCATGTCGGCGGGACAAAAAACGTTGTTGATGCCTGCAGGGCCGCCGCCCCGAAGCTCATTTATTTTTCCACCGACTTTGTCTTTGACGGCGTGAAGGGCAACTACTCGGAGACTGATGCCGTTAACCCGATAAATAATTACGGCAGGACCAAGCTGGATGGGGAACAGCTTGTTGCATCAATGCCGGGGCATGTGATTCTAAGGACCTCAACCCCTTACAGCCTCAAACCCGGCTCAAAAAAATTCATTGGCATACTCCTAGAAAAGCTTTCAAGGGGGGAAAAGGCCAGCGCTTTTGCGGACTTCGTAAGGTCGCCGACCATGGTTGAAAACCTCGCCGAAAATGTTGCGGCCCTCGTTTCAAATAACTATTCCGGGGTGCTGCACGTTGCAGGCTCCTCGCAGCTGTCCATGTACGATGCCGCGCTACAGGTCGCGGGCGTTTTCGGCTTTGACCCTTCACTGGTGCAGAAAACCGAAAGCAGCTCGGTTTCCCTCGATGCCCCGAGGCCGCTTGACACAGGCATGGATGTGTCGCTCGCGCGGAGGCTCGGCTTCAAAGTCATCAGTTTCAGGGAAGGCCTTTTGAAACTGAAGAAAC
>DASRUO010000151.1:0-5696 GCA_035655375.1 archaeon
AAAAGGCCATACCGCTTTTCACCACAAACCTCATTGAAGGGAAAAAGGTTCCGCTTTACGGCGACGGGAAAAATGTCAGGGACTGGCTGCACGTGGAAGACAACTGCAAAGGGATTCTCCTTGCAGGCATAAAAGGAAAATCCGGGGAAATTTACAACATAGGCTCGGGAAACGAGCTGCAAAACATCGAGCTCACAAAAAAAATCCTTGAACTGATGGGGGAAGGCGGGGAAATGATTGAGCGCGTGGAGGACAGGAAAGGGCATGACCGCAGGTACTCGCTTGACAGCTCGAAAATAAAATCATTGGGCTGGAAAGAGGAAAAGCCTTTCGAACAAGGGCTGAAGGAAACGGTTGAATGGTACAAAAAAAACGAGGCATGGTGGAAACCATTGAAGGGGAAGAACAAATGAAGGGGGTGATTCTTGCGGGCGGTTTTGGGACAAGGCTAAGGCCGTTGACGCTCGTGGTAAATAAGCACCTTTTGCCGGTCTATGACAAGCCGATGATTTATTATCCAATTGAAACATTAAAGAAGGCAGGAATAAAAGACATTTTGGTTGTCACCGGCACGGAGCATGCCGGGGATATTTTTTCATTGCTCGGCTCAGGAAAAGATTTCGGGGTAAAATTTACTTATAGGGTCCAAGACGAAGCAGGGGGAATCCCTCAGGCAATCGCGCTGGCTGAAGATTTTGTCGGCAGTGATAAATTTGTTTCAATCAATGGCGACAACATTTTATTTGATGACATAAAGCCTTTTGTGGAAGAGTTCGCAAAGGGAAAGGAAAAGTCGCGCGTGCTGATTTACGAGACAACGCGCGAGGAGGCCGCGAAGGCCGGCGTTGCGGTGCTTGAAGGCGACAGGGTTGTGAAGGTTGTTGAAAAGCCGAAAAACCCCCCAACGAATTGGGTTGTTGTGGGCGTTTACATGTACACGCCCGAAGTTTTTGGGGCAATCAAAAACCTGAAGCCAAGCGCGCGCGGGGAGTTAGAGATAGCGGACGTGCACAACTTCTACATAAAGAATGGGGCGCTGCGCGCGAGCAGGCTGAAAAAAGAGTGGCTTGACGCCGGCTCTTTCGATGAACTTTTGCGCGTGAACAGGATTGTGGGCGAAAAAAAGGGCGGAAAAGGCGTTTAAGCTTGCTACAACTGTACCAAAAAGGCTTTTTAAATACCGGAACAAGATTTTAACGATTGTAAACATTTTTATGCCTTTAAAACTTTAAAGGTTTAAAAGTTGAAAAGTGGACCGAAAATGAAGATTTTGATGCTGAGCCCGCCGTTCCTGTACAGGTTTTCAAGGAC
This sequence comes from archaeon, assembly GCA_035655375.1. Lineage (GTDB taxonomy): Archaea > Iainarchaeota > Iainarchaeia > Iainarchaeales > Iainarchaeaceae > DASRUO01. Next base: position 1,312 of record DASRUO010000151.1, read on the forward strand.
CTCGAGGAGCCCGGCAATCTCAAAGGGAGGGTGCGTTTACTATCCGATCTGGATGGGCTACGCCACCGGCGTCCTTGAACAGGCCGGGCACAATGTGAAGCTTGTTGATGCGCCAGCGAATGGCATGACCCAGGAAGGCGCCGTGGAGCTTGTGAAGGAATGGAAACCTGAACTTATGGTCCTTGACACCGTGACCGCTTCCTTCAGGAACGACGTGAAAGTGCTTGAGGCGCTGAAAAAAGTTAATCCAAAATCTTTCGCAATAATGGTGGGAACGCATGTGGGGGCTCTCCCCGAAGAGTCCATAAATGCGAGCGAAAAGATTGACGCGGTGGCACGCGGCGAATACGATCATATTCTCAAGGACCTGGCTGAAGCTCTTGAAAAAAAGAAGCCGCTTGAAACCGTGCTTGGGATAACCTTCAGGGACGGTGAGGGAAAAATAAAATTCACGCCGAACATGCCGCCGCTTGAAACCCCTGAACTGGACGCGATGCCTTTCGCGAGCAAGGTCTACAAAAAACACCTGCGCATCAATGATTATTTTTACCCCTCGGTTCTTTTTCCTGAGGTTACAATTATCACTGGAAGGGGCTGCAAATTCAGGTGCACTTTCTGCAAATTCCCCCAGACTTTGACGGGCCATTCGTACAGGGCGCGCTCGCCGAAAAACGTCGTGGATGAATTCGAGTGGATTTCGAAAAACCTGCCCGAGGTCAAGGACATAATGATTGAGGATGATACGCTGACGCAGGACAGGGAGCGCACGATTGAAATATGCAGGGAAGTCCTGCGCAGGAACCTTAAAGTCACTTGGACGTGCAACGCGCGCGCGGACGTTGATTTGGAAACAATGCAGTGGATGAAAAAGGCGGGCTGCAGGTTATTGTGCGTGGGCTTTGAAAGCTCCAACCAGGAAATTTTAAACAACATCAAGAAGGGCACGCGCATTGAAAAGATTGAACAGTTCATGAATGACACGAAAAAAGCCGACATGCTCGTGCACGGATGCTTCATGCTGGGCAACATGGGCGAAACAAAGGAAACAATCAAAGCCACAGTGGAGTGGGCGAAAAAGCTTGACCCCGACACCGCGCAGTTTTTCCCGCTGATGCTTTACCCCGGAACGGAGGCTTACAGGTGGGCGTCCGAAAACAATTTTTTGTCCACGCACAACTGGGAGGAATGGCTTACCCCTGAGGGAACGCATAATACTATCCTGAACACCGACAAATTAAGCGCGAAAGAGCTTGTTGAGGGCTGCGACTGGGCGAGGAAAGAATTTTACATGAGGCCTTCATACATTCTGGGAAGGTTAAAAGTGGCGGTTACGCAGCCGCGCGAGGCAAGGCGCCTCCTCATGGGCGGGAAAACATTTATGAAATACCTTTTAGACATCAATTTCTGGAAGAAGAGCGCCGCGATGAGGCAGGTCAAGGACGAGAAAAACGCCGTTGCCGCAGCGGAGGCCGAACCGGAGCCGGATAATGGAGATGCACCGGAAGTTGCACCAAAACCAATATTTAAAATCACGCAGTGAATTCTATTTGTAGCCAAAAGCACAGCGGTTGATGCCAGTGGATAGGGTGGAGTTTGCTCTGGAAAACCTTAAGGGGAAAATCCTTGATGCGGGGTACAGCGTCGGCGGAATCCACGAAAAATTCATGGAAAAATTCGGCGCCGAAAACGTTTACGGCGTGGACATTGAAACTGAAAATGATACGGAGCATTACAGGCGCTCTTCCGCCGAAAAAATGCCTTTTGAAAGCGGCTTTTTCGATTCGATTTTTGCGGGGGAACTTATAGAGCACATTTACACGCCGGAGCTTTTTCTGCGGGAAGCTAACAGGGTGCTGAAAAAAGCCGGTGTGATGATAATCACCACTCCGAACCAGAAAAGCCTTGTGAACAGGCTTTTCAAATCTTATCAGACAAGGATTCACGTGAGCCTCTTTGATGCGGAGTCACTGAAAAAAGCCCTTAATGAAGCAGGCTTTGAGGTAAGGGATTTTTACTGCCAGCCTTACAGCGGCGAAAACTGCTACGGCAGCAGGAACAAGTGGTCTTTTGCGCTGAGGAATTTTGTGCACAGATTCCTGCCGCAGAATTTGCAGGAGCAGATGATAGTGAAAGCGGTGAAAGTAAAATGAGGGTTGTGGAAGCCAGGTGAATTTTTAGTGGACGCAAGCGTTATAATACCGGCTTATAATTCCGAGAAAAGCATCAGGGCATGCATTGAGGCACTGAAAAACCAGGATTTTACCGGCTCGTTTGAAATAATTGTTGTTGATGACGGCTCTGGAGACAGCACCGCAAAAATCGCTGAAAGTTCCGGCGCAAAGGTTTTAAGGCAGGAAAATGCGGGGCCCGCAAAGGCGCGGAACCTCGGCGCAAAAAAAGCCGGGGGTGAAATGCTTGTGTTCACCGACGCGGACTGCGTTCCGGGAAAAAACTGGCTGAGGGAAATGCTGAAGCCCTTTTCCGGTGAAAAAATTGCTGGCGTTCAGGGCGCATACAGAACAAGGCAGGAATCGCTTGTGGCGAGGTTTGCGCAGGCGGAGATAGAGGAGCGCTATGAAAGGATGAAAAGGTTCAGTGAAAGGCTTGACTGGATAGGGTCTTATTCCGCCGCGTACAGGAAAAAGGATTTTTTTGAGGCGGGAGGCTTTGACGAGTCTTTCCCGAAAGCTTCAGGCGAAGACCCGGAACTCAGCTTTAAAATGCACAAGGCGGGAAAAAAGCTTGTATTCAACCCCAAAGCGGTTGTTTTCCACGCCCACCCTGATTCCGTGTGGAAGTATTTCAGGACAAAGTTTTACCGCGCGTTTTACAGGGCGCTTCTGTACGACAAGCACAGGGACAAAATTATAAAAGACTCTTACACCCCTAACGGGGTAAAAGTGCAGATACTTGCAGGTTATACAGGCATTGCCCTCCTGTTTGTACTGCCTGCCCTTTATTTTTACGGCCTTTATCTGGCCGCCTCAATCATTCTTGCAGGAAACGCAATCCTGGTTCTCTTGGCCACGATTTACACTGTATTGTCGGCTGTCCGCGCGAGGCAGGATCCCGCGGTTGCTTTTTTTTCACTTTTCATGATTCAGGTAAGGACAGCCGCCTTTATGCTTGGCCTTCCGGCCGGCCTCATAAGGTACAAGGTGTTCAAATGAGAATTCTCCACGTGGTTAACAGTTTTTATCCTTCAGTTGGCGGGCTTGAGTCGGCGGTCCGGCTGCAGTGCGGGGAACTCATAAGGCTGGGGCACATATGCGATGTGGTCACGCTTGACCGGCAGCCGAACGGGAAAAAACTCGGGAAAGAGGGAAAACTCGGAAAAATAAGGATTCACAGGATACCTTTTGCCGGCCTCAAATATTACAAGATTGCGACAGGCGCCCTCGGTTTTGTGAAGGATTATGACATCGTCCACGTGGACGGAACCGGTTTTTTCTCGGACTTCCTCATACTCACAAAGTTCTTTCACAAAAAACCGGTTGTTGTTTCAACTTATGGCGGGGTTTTCCACACAAAAAACATCATGGCACTCAAAAAAATTTATTTTTACCTCATGCAGAGGATAATCCTGAAATTTGCAGACAGGGTTATAGCAATAAGCAGGAATGACTACAGGCTTTTCAGGAAAATAACCGGGAAAAATCTAGTATTGGCGGAGTTAGGGGCTGACATAGGCAGGCTGCTCAAACTCAAAGGCAGGAAGGAAAAAAACCTGTTCATCTTTGCGGGGAGGCTCTCGAAAAACAAGATGGCTGAAAACCTCCTCAGGGCCTTTGCGATTGTCGCCAGAAAAGAGCCGACGGCGAGGCTCTGCATTATCGGCGAGGATTGGGAGGGCCTGAAAGCCGGCTTGGAGAAACTCGCGGAAAAGCTCAGGATTGGAAAAAATGTGGTTTTCACCGGGAAGCTGGATGATGAAGGGCTGCGTAAGTATTATTCAAAGGCCGACTTTTTTGTTAGCGCGTCAAGGTTTGAAAGTTTCGGGATTACAGCCATTGAGGCGATGGCGGCCGGATGCATTCCGATACTGAACAACATAGAATCATTCAGGAATTTTGTCAGGGACGGTGAAAGCGGCTTCCTCGTCGACTTTGAAGACTATGGGCGGACAGCCGAAAAAATTGCGGCAATAATGGGCCTTGAAAGGGGAAAAGTGCGGAAAAAAGCGGTTGAAAGCGCCAGGAAATTCGGCCAGGGCACGCGCGCAGCTGAGCTTGTGAAAGTGTATGAGGCAGTGACATGAATCCGGAGGTGAGCGTCGTAATTCCGGCATACAACAGGCCGGGCCTTTTGGATAAAACATTGCACGCAATAGAAAACCAGTCTCTGAAAGGCGGATTTGAATGCATAATTGTTTACGGCGGGGATGA
>DASRUO010000152.1:0-2092 GCA_035655375.1 archaeon
TCCCAACCGGAAAAACTGCTGTACCGGAAGCAGGAGTAGAAACCCCCGCTCTCGGTGTTTCAACGCTCTGGCCGTTGGCTTCAACAATGATTTCATCACTCACGTAACTTATGTACACCCTTGAAAGGCTTTCCCCTGCAAAAAAGCTTGCGCTGTAAGTGCATTCCGAATGTGAAGGCTGTGAAAAATGCGGCGTTTCAACAGTTCTGCCCGAACATGAATCAAGAAAGCTTTTCACCTCAAAACAGCCGTCCTTCGCAAAAAAATACCTGTTCCCGTCCCCTAAAGGCGAGTAAGTAGAGGCTGCTAAAAGCGCGAACGCAAAATTCAGCATGATAAGAACAACCATTGCCGCCTTTGGCAGAATATTTTTAACCTCAACGAATTTCACCGCAATAAGTGCGCATATCAGCGGCAGGGCAAGGAAAAGGTACCTGTAGAAAATTATTTTGATTGAAAGCACGGCGAGAAGGAAATAACCGAGCACTAAAAGCTTCAGCTCCAGGGATTTTTTCCCTTTCGCGAAAAAGCCGAGAACGCTGAGCACTGAAAAAAACGCGCCGTAAGCGAACACGCCGTAGTAGAGGTCAAAGTAGCTGAACACGCCCACCGCAACTGTTTTTTCAATTATGAATTTCAAGCCGCCCATGAAAATGAACGGCGCAAACGCGAGCACCGGCACAGCAAGCCACAAAATTTCTTTTTTCAGGCCTTTCCTGTAAAGGTCAGCGCCGTAGACTAGGAGAAGGTAAAATCCCGCGGTTTTTGTCGCAAAGGCAAGCGAAACCAGCGCAATGAAAACAGCAAAATCAAGCCGCTTTCCTTGCCCAATGAATTTTGAGTAAAACAGGAAGCTTGCAAGGGCAAGAAACACGAACAATGACTCTGTGTAAAGCAGTGAGGCATATTTCATGGTTTCAATGGAAAATGTGAAGAGAAAAAACGAGAGAAGCGCAGTTCTTCGCGAAAAATGCTTCCGCACGAAAAAGTAAAGAAGCACCGCGCTGAGGGCCATGAAAACGGCTGAACTGAAGCGCATTGCCGTGACATCAAGGCCCATGAAGTGGAATGCAGAAAGAAAAAGCGGGTAAAAGTATGGTTGCGTGTTTTCAAACCAAACGAATTCGCCGCCGGTTATTTTTTCGCCCTGGAAATAATAAAAGATTTCGTCCTCGACAAGCACTGCAGGGCTCTGCCTAAGCAAAAGGAAGGCCGAAAAGGCCGCAAGCGCCAGAATGAACAGCGCTACAAAAACTTTTTTTCCCTCCATAACCGTACCGCCATGAAAACAGTGAAAATCAGGAAAAGGGTTGAAACAGCGAGCGATATTTTTTCCGCGGGCGACTTTTCAAAAACAAAATCCACTTCCCCTTTCGCATAAACCAGCATAAGGTCCGGGCTTGCCCTGTACACGGGAATTTCTTTTCCTGAGGAATAAGCGTGCCAGTCCGGGAAAAAGCCCACTTTCACGAGCACTGGCACCTCCTTTTCCGAGCCTATGTGAAAGCTGAACCTGTCAAAGCTTTTTGAATTGCTTAAGAGGGAAATTTTTTCAGCGCCGGAAGCAGGGCTCCATTCAGGCTTTTCGGCAGATAAAACCATTTCCCTGCCGATTCTGTTCAAATCAAAAAACCAGAAAACTGTTGTAGAGCGCCACTGCGCAACGCTTCCGGTGAAGAATTCTGGCTCCTCGGCCAGCGGCTCGAAAAGGCCTACAGGCTTAAGCCTGTACATGTAATAAGGCTCGCCCGAGGAAGCCAACGCCCCTGAAAGCCTGTCCGGGAAAGACGCTATGGAACTGAAGGGCGCAATTTCCTGGCTTCCAACGCTTTCAGGCACTGCCGATACGCTGAGGTTCGCGTCATTCGAGATTATGAAGCTTACCCCGAAAAGGCTCAACTGTTTTTCTATAAGCGAATGCTTTTCCTCCTGTGAAAGTTTTTCATAAAACTGCGGCTCAAAGTAATCGCCCCAGACAAAAGAGCCTGAATTGAGCCCAAGCTCAAGGTCTGAAATGAATTTTGAATTCAGCGAACTTTCAATGAAAAGCCCCTTGGACGTCTGCACGCCGTAGTCTTTCACAAGCTATGAG
>DASRUO010000153.1:0-9890 GCA_035655375.1 archaeon
CTCCCGAAATAATGGCTGCAGCAATGTAAACCAAATATGCTATGAATAGAAGAATCGGGTAATATATAATACTTTTGCTCGCCTTGCCTTCCCTCATGACGCTAATCATCAGGCTTGTGGCGAAAACCTGGATGAATATGAACACCTGAATTGATATCTGTATTATGTCCGCGGCTTCCTGCGCTGTCGCCCTTAATTCCGCGCTTACGGCGCCAGTGGCCGAGGTAATGAGCACGTTTGAAACCGTTGAAACAAACCCGAAAATTATGGGCGAGACAATGCCGCCGGCAACAACCATGAAAATCGCCTGCATTACAGTTCTCGTCTTCCTTTCCTTGTTGATTCTGTGCGCTTCCCTCACATCATCCGAGATTTCCTCCAAAACATCGGCCAACCCCGCGCCTGCGCGCACGGAGTCAATGATTATTGTGATTGTTCGCTTCACAATCCTTGAATCCACGTTTTCCGCGAGGCTGTTGAACGCGTTCTCGAAGTTCTCCCCTTCCTCCAGCTTCCTCAAAACCTCGTTGATTTCTTTTGTGAGCGGGCCGTACTCCGCCATCGCTATTTCCCTCATCGCGTACTCGTAAGTTCCGCCGGCTTTCAATGTGTCCGCCATCTGCCTCAAAGCGTCCGGAAGCGCTTCCTCTATCGCGTCAATCCTCTGCTCCGCCTTGAGGTAAGGGTAGCCTATCATTAAGTCCACGACAACAATGAAGAACAGCACGCCGATCTGGATGTGCTGCGGTATCCCAATCAAAGAAAAAGTGACGAACCATGCGCCAAGGCCCGCGAGCACCGAGAAAATTATTGAAAGCCCTATCCAGAGCAGCGGGTCAACCTTGAATTCCGCGCTCCGCAGATAATAATCGTATTTCTGCAGCAGCTGCACGTTCCTTACAAGCGGAATCCGGTTCAGGAGTTTCAGCGCCATTTCACACCATCGGCTGTATTATTTTCAGGTAAATTATGAGGAAGGTCAGTATTAACGGCATTATGATGATGTAGGTTGCCGCTATCGCCATGGGGGACAATGCAACGGTTCCCACCGATACAGGCGCATTGGTCACGGAGCCTATAATGGCTATGAATACCGGAATCACGATTGCGATGAAAATGTATATGACCCCGAAAAAATTCATTTTTTCCGCAAAGTCCCTTATGCTCATCCTCATTTCAAAGCTCACGTCTTCCGCGATGATGTTCATTATATCTGAAAGGTTTCCCCCTGTCTTCATCGCCCTCACGATGTGGAACAGCGCGTTCCTCAAGGCTTTTGACTGCGTCCTTAAAGCGAAATGCCTCAGCGCATCCTTCGTGTCAGTGCCTTCCTCTATTTCATTGATTGTCCTCTGGAACTCCTCGCTCAATACGCCGTAATCTGCCGAGGCAATTGTCTGGATGGTTTTGTAAAGCCCTATCCCCGCCTTGAGTTCTGTCGCCATGTGCCTCAAGGCGAAAGGCAGCTCAATGCTTATCAGGTTCCCGCGCGTGTCGGCCTTGCTTTTCGGTATGAAAAGCATTATGAGCATGATGAAGAATCCCACAAGCAGTGAAATGAGCACCGAGTACACGAGGCTTATTTCATAAAGGTATGAAACCGAGGCGATGATTGCGAAAGTGAGCAGGCCTGCAAGGAACGAGCCTGAAATGCTGAGCGCGAGCCACTGCTGCAGCGAAAACTTCATGTTCGCGGAGTAAAGGTAGTACAAAACATCATTGGAAACCGGCAGCCTCCGCAAAAGCTTTGAAATGGGGTCAAACGCAAACCTCAAACCAACGTAAAGCCCGCCAAGCCTTTTAATTGCCGGAGACTCAAACTCTTTGAGTTCCTCCACTTTCTGCACGTTTATTTTCGCCTGCTCCCCGCCCGCGATTATTCCGCGCAGTTCCCCCAATTTGCCCCCGACCTGCTCAAATTCAACGCCTTCCTCGCGGTACTTTTTCTTCATCCTGTCTACAATCTTTTCAACCTGGTCCATGTCAACTGTTTCGGCGCGCTTTTGCTCGCCCGCGCCACCCAGAACCTCTTTCTTCTGCTTTTTTTCCTCGACCTTTTTCCTCAGTTCGTCCAGCGTCTGCGCCATGGTTTATCTCCTTGAAATCAAAAACTTCTGCATTTCCAGTGAAACTGTTTTCATTTCCCTCTTTTTCTCCTTCACAAGCCTTTCAAAAAACTTTTTCCTTTCCAAAATTTCCTGCTCAATCTCCTTTTTCGTTGTCCCGGTCATTTCCTGCAGCGTGTCAAGGTATTTAATCGGCGCCTTCGTCCTTTCAATCGTATCCTTTAGCGCGTTTCTCCGATAAATAGTTTCCGCTTTGGTCTTGCCTTCAAGCACGTTTGAGATTTCCGCTATCTCCGTGAATCGCCTTATTGTGCCGAGCTTCTTGTCATGCAGCCTGTGCTGCACTATAATGAAATTAAGCCCTGACATCATGACCTCGGGAACGTTCATCGGCGGGCTTGTCACCCTTACAATAGTTTCCTGCGGCGAGTTCGCGTGCACTGTTCCGAGAGAACCGTCATGGCCTGTATTGAACGCGGTGAAAAGCGTGAACGCCTCGGCATGCCTTATTTCGCCGACAATAATCCTGTCAGGGCGCATCCTAAGGGAGTTTTTCGTGAGGATATCCATTGTCAGTTCTCCCGTGCCTTCAATGCCCGGCGGCCTTGCCTCCATCCGTATCCAGTGCTTTAATGGCAGGTTCAGTTCCGCTGTATCCTCAATCGAAATTATGCGGTCGGTCGCGGGAATGAAGCTTGCGAGCACGTTCAAAGTGGTTGTCTTTCCAGAGCCTGTTCCACCTGAAATCAGGATGTTTGCGGGCCGTGTTCCAAGGCCTTCGGCGGCAAGCCACAGGAAAGCCGCAACCTCTGTTGTGATTGTTCCGTTGGTGATCAAATCCACTATTGAGTAGGGGTCTTCGCGGAATTTCCTTATTGTAAGCGTTGAGCCCTGCACTGAAGCCGGGGGAATGGTTGCGTTCACCCTGCTCCCGTCCGGCAGCCTCGCGTCAAGCAGCGGGCTGCTCAAGTCCACACGCCTCCCGACAATCCTTGCAATCCTGTTCACAACGTCCTGAATCTCGTTGTCGGAATAAAACTCGATGTTCGTAACCATCATTTCATAATCGCGGTGGAAAACGTACACCGGTGTTTTCGGCCCTATCACCATTATCTCTTCAAGCCTGTCATCGTTGATGAGCGCGTCGATTATCCCGTACCCGACCATTTCCCTCACAACCGCGTCCGCGTAAAACTGGTACTTCGTTTTCGGTATGTTGAGCTCGGGCGAGTCGCGGAATATTTCAAGGATTTTCTGGTAGTACACGTTGCGCCTCTGCTCCTGGTCGCGGATTTTGTAGGGCGCGATGCTTACAATGCGCGTTGCCGCCTCCTTGATTGTGTTGATGATTGTTTTCTCCGCGCCCACCGGCCTCACAACAGGGGTCCAGTAGTAAAGCAGCGGCTGGTCCGGCAGCCTGTAAATTTTTGTCGTTCCGTAAGAATCAATTTCTTTCCTCTGCCCCCTTTCAAGCTCTTTTTCCGCCTCGCTTTTCTGCTCTTCCGGCACGCTTTCAGGGCTTTCAGGCACGGCTTTTTCCTGCGGCGGCAATTCCTTCACTATCTGGATTATTTTTTCCTCGGCTTTTTCCGCCTCTTTTTCGCCCACTTCTTCCACAGCGGCTCTCGCAGCAGCCCTTTCCGCGACCTTCCTTTCAAGCTCTTTCAAGGCTTCATCACTGGGCTCAAATTCCCGCCTTTGGCTTTCGGTTGCCGGCTTTTGCTCAGGCTTCATTGCCGGCTTTTGCGCGGGCCTTCCAATCAGCGGCTTCGGCGCCTGCCCTGCTTGTTTCTCCATTGAAGGCTTTTCAGCGCTTTTTTCCGGCTCCTTTTCCTGCGGTGAAGCGCCTTTTTTCTCCTTCACTTTTTTGAAAAGGTCTTCCATGTAGTCGGCCATGAGAATCGTATTAAAGGGGCTTTTTGTATTATATAAGACTTACTTTTATAGTAGACCAAGAAAATAATTCGGCAATACTTTGAGGTCTACTATCTAGCAAACCACGCTGAAATCCTAAAAGCTTCGTGGTTTGCTATATAATGAAAATTAGTAAACGCGATGCGCAAACGCCAGCAGGAAAACCAGGGAAAAATCATTTCCTTGCGGCCGATTCCGAAAGAATTTTTTCCGCGAACTTTTCAGCGTTAACGCCGAATTCCACCTTTCCCGCGCGGTCCCTCACGGCAATGGTTTCCTTTTCAACCTCTTTCTCGCCCACGTTCACGACGAAAGGCACTTTTTCAAGCTGCGCCTGCCTGACTTTAAATGAAACCGTTTCAGGCCTCTCATCAAGCTCGCAGCGCACCCCTTTCCCCAGAAGTTCCCTGTGCACTTTTCCAGCGTAGGAATTGAATTTTTCGCTCACTGAAATGACCTTCACCTGCACCGGCGCCAGCCACACCGGAAAAACGCCCGCATAATGCTCTATGAGGATTCCGATGAACCTTTCCATCGAGCCGTAAAGTGCGCGGTGAATCATCACGGGCCGTGCCTCCTTGTCATTTTTGTCAATGTAATGCAGCCCGAATTTTTCCGGCATCTGGAAATCCAGTTGAATTGTCCCGAGCTGCCAGCTCCTGCCGAGTGAATCCTTGATGTGGAAATCAATTTTCGGGCCGTAAAAAGCGCCGTCGCCTTCATTGATTTTGAATTTCGTGCCCGCGCCCTTCAGCGCGTTTTTCAGCGCCTGCTCGGCCTTGCCCCATGCCTCTTTCGAGCCCATCGCGTTTTCCGGCATTGTGCTTAATTCAACCCTGTACTCAAACCCGAAAGTCCTGTAATAGCGCTCCGCCATTTCAAGCACTTCCTTGACTTCGCTTTCAATCTGCTCCGGCGCGCAGAAGATGTGCGCATCGTCCTGCGTGAACTTCCTCACGCGGAACAGCCCATTCAAAACCCCTGAAAGCTCGTGCCTGTGCACCAGTCCGAATTCAGCCATCCTTATCGGCAGTTCGCGGTATGAATGCCTCGCGTTCGCGTAAATCAGAATATGCCCGGGGCAATTCATCGGCTTCACCGCATACTCTTCCTTGTCTATTTCCGTGAAGTACATGTTTTCCTTGTAATGGTCCCAGTGCCCCGACTTGAGCCATAATTCTTTCTTCATTATCACGGGTGTAATCACTTCCTCAAAGCCGTGCCTCAGCTGCTCTCCCCTCGCGAATTCCGTGAGGATGTTCCAAATGATTGTGCCTTTCGCGTGGAAGAAAATAGTGCCCGGCGCCTCCGGCTGCGTTGAAAACAAATCAAGTTCTTTCCCGAGTTTCAAATGGTTTCTCTTTGAGGCCTCCTCGCGCCGCTTCACGAATTCCTCAAGCATCGAGGCCTTAGGGAAAGCTATTCCGTAAATCCTCTGCAGGCTCTCCCTTTTCTGGTCGCCGCGCCAGTACGCGCTCGAGACCTTGAGGAGCTTTATTGCCTTTATTGCGTCCGTGTTGGAGACATGCCCGCCCTTGCAGAGGTCAATGAAATCGCCCTGCGTGTAGAGCGTTATTGTCTTTCCCGCCCCCGCAAATTCCTTTGCGAGTTCGACCTTGAACTTGTTGTCCTTCATTTTATCGAGCGCGGTCTTCATGTCGACAACGCTTCTCACGATTTTCCTCTTCGATTTTATTATCTCCATCATTTTCTTCTCGATTTCCGGGAAATCCTCCGGGCTGAATGGCCTTGGAGTGTAAAAGTCCTGGTAGAATCCTTCCTCAAGCGGCGGGCCTATTGTGTTGCGCGCATCCTTGTAGAGCGCCCTCACCGCTTCCGCGAGAACGTGCGCGCCCGTGTGCCACAAACTCTGCTTCCCCTCCAAATCATCCCAAGTGAGTATGCGGAATTTCCCGCTTTCCCCCAGCGGTGCCTCCAATTCAACTACCCTTTCATTGATTTTCGCGGAAAGCGCCTCGGAAGCAAGCCTTTTCCCTATGCCTTCAGCGATTTCCATGGCTGTAACGCCGTTCGCAAACTTTTTTTTGCTCCCGTCAGGGAATTCCAAACTTAGCTCTTCACGCATATTTGCCTCTCTTATGGTAAAAACCCATTGAAAGTTTATTTAATTAATTGTTTCGCGTTTGCCGCAGGATTTTCCTGTTTTGGCGCCTGCAAGGTATTTATTCCACTTTGCTTTTGTTTTATAGATGTTTTCCGCGAAACTTGAGCCTGAAAAAGCCGCGCTGGCGGTAATACTTTTCTTTTTCGCTGTGCTGCTTCTCTTCCCGTTTCAGGCAAGGGTTTTCGTTGATGTTTTCGGCGCGGGCCGTTCCGATGTGAAAGTCTTCCTTTTCCCAATCTCTGTTATAATACTTTTTTTCCTTTATTTTTTCAGGTTCAAAAAAGCCGAATTCTCCGAGAAGGAATTTCAGCAAAGGGCGAAGAAATTTTTTGCTGCGCTGATTATCCTGTTCACGGCCCAACTCACATCATTCATTTTCTTCCTCTACAAGTTCGGTCCCGGAATAATCCCTTACCACTGGCTTGTCCGCGCCGGAGCAATTTCCTCAAACCAGATTAACCACATCCATTCATTCAAGCCGGTTCTCGGGTGGTTTGTCGAGTTTTTCCCGCAACTTTCGCGTTTATTTGATGCCGGATACCCTTTCATGTCCTACATCCCTTTCTACGTTTTCATACCGTTCACCATAATTTTCATTTATCTTTTTTACTGCGCCTGGAAGCTCGTGCCGCTTCTCGGCTCAAAGCTCAGGTACTCCGCCGTGTTGTTCCTGCTGCTGTGCTTAAGCCTTTTCACGGTGCTGAAAAACGTTGTTGACGGCGGCCTCCTGAACTATGAAACAGTTGCGGGGCTGACAGTGCTTTCCCTGCTGTTTTTCAGCTCAAGGGAAAATTCCAAGGCAATAATCGTGGCTGGCATCATTTCAGCAGCGGCTGTTTCGCTTTACTTCAGCGCACTCACTCCTTTACAGGTCGCGCCTTTCATAATAAACATTTTAGTCTCGGCTTTTTTTTATCTTGCCGTATTCTTTTCATTCAAAACCCTGGACACAAAGGCGAACTACAAGAACCTAGTTGCCGGAGCCTTTTTGTTTCTGCTGCTGGCGTCGCTATTTTTCTGGACTTTTGCAAAACCCGGCTTTGGCACTGTTCTCACATTTTCCATGGCTACGGAAAACCATTCCATGACGGAGATTCAGGCCGGCAGGGAGTTTTTCGTTTTGGCGCCATCCGGTGCAGAGTTAAGTGCCCAAAATTTTTCGGTTTTAAAAACCGCCAAAATAAATGAGTTCATGCTTGTGGAAGGGGTTGCCAAAGAAAACATTTTGTCAGGGCAGGTGCTCGAGTTTTACGGCATGCGCCCCAACCTCTACTACTTGAATGTTGACGGCGTAACATGTGACAGGGGCACGCCGTTCGAAATGGATTTTACGCTCTACGATTTTGGCCCTGATTTGAATGAAATTAGCGCGGGCGACACGCTTGTCATAACCCGGATTGGCAGTTCCTCTGATTTCACGGCTTTTTTTGCCGGTTGCACGCCGAACGCAGACACCCTTGCCGCTGATATGCTTTCAAAATACGATGATTCCTTCATGATTGCCTTCAAACAATAGGGCGCCTGATTTTATGCCCGCGATTTTTTCCGCATCATTTTTTCCGCGCAATCCCCGCCGCGTACATCAAGGCGCCTATTAGCGAACCCGGAACAACAGTTGAAAGGCGTATCAGCAGAATTATTGCAGCAATCTGTTCAGCCGTGAACGAGCCGCTGAAAGAGCTTATGATGAAGCCCTCCTCCACGCCGAGGCCGAATGGAAGGGTGCTGAGTATTCCGGCAATGTGGGCATAAAAATAGGAGAAAACAGTTTCCAAGGTTTTTTCGTGTGAATAAACGGATATTACAATCCACGCGACCCCCAGCGAGGAAATTACTGATAATGTGTAAAACGCCGCAGAGATGATTATTCCGGAAACACTTTCAACCCCTAACATTTTTTCCGCCTTTTTTTTCAGGGCAAGCGGCAGCACGATTGAAAACGCCAAGGCCGCTCCGGCCAGAAAATTTTCAGTGAGCGCGAAAAGCATTGCGAGGAAGACTATTCCGTAACAGTAAGTCGCAAGCACCCTGAATGCTATGACGCCGGTTTTCCGTTTTCCCTTGCCTTCAAGGTAAAAATATTTCGCAACATCCGAGCCTATTTTGCCGGTAAAGCTCGCAATTTCCGCAAAAGCGCTTACGAAATGCATTTCAACCGATTTTGCAAGCGAAAGATTGAACCCGAAATCCGCGAAAAAATATTTCATTGAAAGCGCCCTGCTCAGGGAAAAAACTATTAAAAAAGCCGCCAATATGATAATTAAATCCGCCGATGGAGCTATTTTCACCGCCGAAAAATCAAGGCCGGAAATAAACAATGCGAGCCCCGCAATCAGCACCGCAAGAGCCGCTATTTTCACGGCCCTCAATTTTCCTTCGTCAAGCCCGAGAGGCATTTAACACTTTAAAGTTTTTTCCAAATAATAACTTTCCTGCGCCTGAAATCACCGCCCCTTCTTTATTTAATTCTTTTACCATTTCCTTTTTCATGGAGATTCCTGAAAGGCACTGGGCTTTTTTCGGCAGGGCTATGCTGCTCGTCTCGGGAATAATCCTCATTCTGTTCCCTTTTTACGCTAAAGAGGACTTCATTCACTGGTTCATGGAGCTTTGGGTGGTTTTGCTTGGAGTTGTCGCAATACTTGTTTTTTTTGCTTCAAGAGGCAATTAGGCTTTACTGGGCCGCGTTCCTTTACAATCCTGGAATTTACCTTGTCTGGCTCTGGAACCGCAAAACGGTCATCCCGCTTGATTTAGGCGCAAATTTTTCAGGTAAAAGGCTTATAGGCGATTCAAGGAGCTTTGACGGCCTGCTGCTTTCAATCGCCTTTGGCATAACAGGGGTTTTCATCACTTCTTCTTACATCCCGTTTTTCGCCTCAGTCGGTGCAAATTTCGGAACGGTTGTTTCAAGCTTTGTGAAGCGGAGGCTGGGTTTCACGCGCGGTCGGCATGCGTGGCTTATTGACGAATTCGATTTTATCGCAGGCGCGGCGCTGTTCGTTTCCTTTATTGAGCCGTTCAATCCGGGAGTATTCGTTTTCGCCGCGGCATGCGCCTTCATCCTGCATAACGCCGCAAACCTTTGGGTGAGGCCGAAACTCGATTAATGGCGCCCGCAAAGCCACGCGGAACAAGCTGAATGTAGTTCAGGGGAAAAAGCCATTGCCTGAAAACCAGCCCTTTGCTTTGAGTTTTATTGGTTTTCATCCAATAATTATGCATGAAAATAGGTTTCCGTGAACAACCTCAAGGCAAAGTCGTTCCCTCTCCTGAGGTGTGCGTGAAATGCAAGGGCAGATTATGGTGCGGGCCAAAATGCTTCATCCTTGAAAGGTTTGAGAAGAAAAGGCTGGCTGTTAAGGCAATCTCCAATTCGGAACTGCACAGCCATTCCCCGCCAGGCGTTTTCGTTTCGTGGAGTGGTTACCCTAAAGTGAACCTTTCCCCGATGGCTCCTGCAGTTGAGCCGGAAAATTCTGATTCGTGGATTGCTGATGACACCGACAAATGGTTCGGCCTTGAAGCGGAAAAAATCATCGCGTTCAGGGAAAACCTCGTGCGCGGCAATATTCCGGTGAAAATTTCTTCCGCCTCGAACCCGGATTACAAAATGCTTGAAATACAGGAAACCCTCATGGCGAAAAAGCCTGTAGGCATTGAAATGAGGCTTGACGGCGCTCCGACATCGCGCGGCTTGTCATTTTCGGATTTCCATGCGCCGATGGGGCCGCAGGCAGGATTGAAAAAGTTTTCAATGACCGAAAACCCTTCCGTCAACCCAA